>JBEPYD010000038.1:0-16452 GCA_041641575.1 Bacteroidales bacterium | reverse complement strand
GCTGATCCACGGCTTGACCAGGCAGAAACGGTAACTCACTTTAACGACATGTGCCTGCTGGCACCTGCCACCCTTATTGATAAAAGAATTACGTGGGAAGAGGTAAATGATACTACTGTAGATGCGGCTTTCACCAATGATAAAATCACCATTTCAGCCCGCCTGTGCTTTAACAAAGAAGGAGCGCTGGTGAATTTTATCAGCAATGACAGGTATGAAATCCAGGGAGACAATTATACCAACCGCCCTTTCAAAACACCGGTTGAAGATTATATGGAATATAATGGCAGGCGTGTGATAACAAAAGGTCAGGCCGTGTATGAACGGCCCGACGCTGATTTTGTATATGGTATTTTTGAACTCGATAAAATTGAATACAATGTTGGACACGACAGGGAAAACCTGTTTTAATTCCTTTTAGAATTCCCAGTCAAGCCCATACTGGTCGCTAATGTCAAGCGGAGGCATGGGGCCATCTATGGGTTTGTTTTCTTTAACGTACCAGTCCAGCCAGTTAATCTGGCGGTAAATTACATCAATACGGCCCACTTGTTTACGGTTACCGTGGCCCTCGCCGGGGTATTTTACCAGCCGTACTGCCGGATGCTCATTCATTTTCATTCTGCGGTATAGCTCCATACTTTGTGAAGGGTGTACACGTGGGTCTTCAGCACCTGTGTATATCAGGGTAGCTGTTTTACTTTGATGCGCGTAATAAACAGGGCTGCGTTCAAGACTGAACTGCCATGTATCTTCAATGGGGTCTTTGCCATGCACCAGTAATTCCTCGTAAGGGATGTCTGTTGTCCCTTTTTTGCTCACCAGGTTGGTTACGCCCACGAATACACAGGCAGCTTTAACAAGATTTGTATAATAGGTGGCAAACCACGCCGAGGCATATCCGCCATAAGAGCCGCCGGCCATACCCACACGGTTTTTGTCAGCGCCCTTTTCGGCAGTGAGGTACTGAATGGCATCCGCAAGGTCATCAAATTCCACACCGGCAGGATCGCCAAATCCAACATTTCCAAAATCGATGCCATATCCGGTGCTGGCCCTGTAGTTGATGTAGGCTACCATATAGCCTTTGCCGGCCATTACCTGCCCGGGCGTGGAATACCTGCTTAGCCAGCCATCACTGTGATGTGCTTCCGGCCCGCCATGCACGTAAAGCACCAACGGGTACTCTTCATCTTCCTTATAATTCACCGGCTCAATCAGAATGCCTTCTATCAGCACGCCATCGCGGGCAGGATACTGAAATACTTTTTGCTCACCAAAGGTTTTTCCGTTAAGGTGCTCATTTAAGGTGGTTCTTTTTTGTAAGTCATTACCTTCATCCCAGGTATAGATATTATAGGCCCCGTAAGGCGTGTTCCCCACAAAAGCCATTTTCTCATAGGCCTGGTTGTAAAGGGGAGGGCTGAAGATAACACCGGTTTCTTTTGCATCAAGCAGTATTTCACGTTCGCCACCGGCAACAGGTGCAATGCTTAAGTTGGGGTAAACCCCTTCCTCCGAGAAGATGACAACTTCCTCATCGTTCTTCCAGGCTACCCAACTCATATGACCAGGAAAATCTCGTGCGGTAAGGTTCACAAGTTGGCTGGTGGCAAGGTCAATCACCAGCGCCTGGCTCACAGCATGATCACTGATATTATATGCAGAAGTAAAAGCCAGTTTGTTACCATTGGGGCTAAAAGCATAATTTCCCATTTTGCCGCGGTCTTTTACCACAACTTTTGCAGTGCCTGCATCCAGATCATGAACATAAATGCGGCGGAACATGTATTTTTGGTCTATAAGGTTTTCGTCTGAAGCGGTATAAGCAATTTGTTCGCCCTGTTGGTCGAACTCAAAATCCCATACGTTTATATTTTCTGTAAGCTGACTGGCAGCCATTTCATTAAATGCATCATCAAACTGCACCATGTAGAGGTTTGCTTTTTTTACATTCTCTTCGTAAAAAACAAAGTCGTAACCACGCTCTTCAAGTTCAATCTCTTTTTCTGTTTTGGGCGTTAATGCCAGGTAGGCAATTGCATTTCCATCAGGATGCCAGCGAAACTGAGAAACATTGCTTTGTGCGCGGGTAAGCTGCTGCAGTTCGCCACCTCCTGCAGGCATCATCCAAACCTGAACTTTATCTCTTCTGCCATCCCGGTAGAGAAAAGCGATGTTTTCCCCATCGGGACTAAATTGGGGTGCAGACAGGTTGATGCTGTCATCCCCCAGCGTTCTTGTTTCTCCGCTTTTCAGGTTCATCAGGTAATAGGATGAACGTGCCCCACCGGGAGCTTCATTGGGGCTGCGTGAACTGAATACACCATAAATCAGATGATTGCCATCAGCACTCATATCGGCGGTACGGGTAAACTCAACGTTCAGGATATCGTTTGGGGTAACTACATCCTGTGCAAAGGCTACCGGGGTAGAAAACAGGATTGCAGATACAATCAGGAAAAATACTTTTAGTCTCATCACTGCTTTTTTTAAGGTTAAATTTTAGGGTTTATACCTTACAACAGCTAAGGGCGTGGTTGGTTTAATATTGAATTATGTTGGACGGAAGGTGCAGGTATTTTAGAATATGTGAATTCATCTGGTCAAAGAGTTTTTTATAAAAGGAAAAGCATGCATCCGGCATTGGCCAGAATGCATGCTATGTTGTTATCTGAATTAGCTTTTTTATTGACTGATTATTTTAATGAATATCTGGAGCCAATAAAGTGTAATTTCAGGAAGCATTACTATTATTTAGCTTCATCGGGATCAATAACCAGCAGCACATCACCTTTAACCACGCAGTCTCCTGATTCAAACTTAATTTCCTTAATTGTACCGGTTACATTCGACTCAAGGTTATTCATCATTTTCATGGCTTCCAGTATCACCAAAGTTTCTCCGGATTTCACTTTGTCGCCTACTTTCTTTTTATACTCCACAATCATTCCGGGAATTGTGGCTACCAGGATGCCACTGTATTCAGATTCTTTTTGGTTATCTTTTTTCTTTTTCCGTGCTATAAATTTAGGAACCGCTGCTGCATTTGCATTCGGATCATTTATTTCCACAGTGAATACCTCACCATCTACCTTTACCTCAATTTCCCGTCCATTGCCATTGGCTTTTGAGGTTAGTTCACCTGAAAGGGCCTTTTTAATAAGATCCTGCTCCTTCTTAATGTGTTCAAAAGTTATTGCTTTAACATCTTCAGGAACTTGCTCCAGACCGTATTTCCACTTTAGGAATCGTCTGCCGGTAACCGGATATAATGCGCATAAAATAAGATCATCGATATCTTTGGCAATATCTTTAAATTTTTCTTTTACCTCATCCATTTCAGGCTCAAGAATATTGCCCGGTCTTGTCTCAATGGGTTCCTCGCCTCTTGGATAATCTTTCAGGGCTTTCTCCCGCACTTTTGGATTTATGGGCCTGGTTGTTTTGCCATACAGTCCGTAACAGAGGTCTCTTACTTCTTTGGTAATCTGGGCATATTCTCCTTCTGTTTTATCAAACAACACGTTGTTTACAGTTTGTACACCAACTATTTGCGACGTTGGAGTTACCAAAGGAATATTGCCCAAATCCTTGCGCACCTTGGGCAGCAGACGAAATACCTCATCTAATTTGTCAAGGGCATCCATGGCAATGAGTTGGTTAACAAGGTTAGATAGCATGCCACCCGGCGTTTGATGCAGCAGTACGTTGATGTCAATGATGGAGTATTTTGGACTTTTATCCAGATGCCGGTATTTTGGAATATGTTTTTCCATTTCCCCGGCAATAGCATTTATTTTATTAATGTCCAGACCGGAATCACGGTTAGTGCCAAGCAGGGACATAACCAGGGGCTCCACTGCCGGGTGCGAAGTACGGTAAGCATAGGGTCCGATACAGGTATCAACAATATCCACACCGGCTTCAATGGCTTTAAATATAGCAAGGTCGCCCATGCCGGAAGTAAAGTGTGTATGCAAATTTATGGGCACATTGGTTATTTTTTTGATTTCGCGCACCATGTTGTAAATATCGTAGGGTGCTATTAATCCGGCCATATCTTTGATACAAATGGAGTCCACACCAAAATCGAGCAACTCCTTAACCTTGTTGAGGTAGTAATCCATATTATACACATCGCCACCCAGACGGGGTTCGTTCAAAGTGTAACATACCACCCCCTGGAAATGCATTTTATTATCTTTGATCACCTTTGCTGCTGTTTCAAAATTCCTGAAATCATTCAGGGCATCAAAACAACGGAAAATATCCATGCCGTTGTCGATGGCTCTTTGCACGAAAGCAATTACCACATCATCAGCATAATTGCGGTAGCCAACCACGTTTTGGCCCCTTAGCAGCATGGAAAAGGGTGTATTTTTAATATACTTTTTCAGTGTGCGGAGACGTCCCCATGGGTCTTCACCCAAAAAACGGTGCATGGCGTCGAAGCTGGCGCCACCCCATGTTTCAAGGGCATTAAAGCCTACTTCATCAATCATTTCTGCAACCGGAATCATATCTTCAGTGCGGCCGCGTGTGGCAAACAGCGACTGATGTCCGTCGCGAAGGCTTACATCGTTAATTTTTATGGGGTTTTCTGCTTTTGGGCGATCGGTGTTGTAATGTAGCGGGGCCATTTCCAATACCCCATGTTTATCGTACTTCATAATACTTTAATTTCTTTAATTTGACAATTACTTTTGTTTTACTTCTGATTTAGGCCCGGGATTGCGATATACTTCCCCTTTGCTGAAGCATTCTTTTCATTTTCAATTGAAAAGATTTTCCTGCCTGGTCCCATGTTGTTTTTGCTTTATTTTTTGTAGCTGTTAATACGGAAGTATTTTCTGCTTCAACATAATAGGCTACTGCAATTGCAACTGCTTTTTTTAATTTTTCTTCTCTTGTCATAGATGTTTATTTAAGTTCAACTTTATTTTTTTTGGATAAACCAATGCTTACAGAAGGAAGCATCCATCATTTCTGCTCGGATCTACAAGGGTATATTTCCATGTTTACGAGGTGTTACCAGCTCAGATTTAGAGCGCATAGCATCTAATGCATCAATTAACCGCATGCGGGTTTCGCTGGGAATAATAACTGCATCAATGTAGCCCCTTTGCGCAGCAGCGTATGGAACATTGAATAATTTTTCATATTCTTCAATTTTTTCCTGCTTTTTACTTTCAGGATCCTCTGCTTCATTTATTTCTTTCCGGTATGATGAAATTACCTCTACAGCCCCCTTGGCACCCATTACAGCAATTTCTGCTGTTGGCCAGGCAAAAACCATATCGGCGCCCAAAGGTTTGGCGCACATGGCCAGGTAGGCTCCCCCATAGTCTTTCCGTGTAACCACTGTAAACTTAGGCACGGTGGCTTCAGCATAACTCCAGAGTAATTTAGCTCCGTGACGAATAATGCCACTTTGCTCCTGTTCAACGCCCGGCAGATATCCCGGTACATCAACGAAAGTAATTAAAGGAACATTAAAAGCATCGCAGGTGCGTACAAAACGGCTGATTTTATCTGATGCATCTATGTCAAGACATCCTGCCTGCACCAGCGGCTGGTTACCGATTATACCCACAGACTTGTTATTAAGCCGGCCAAAACCAATGATAGCATTTGTGGCATAATGCTCATGAACCTCATAAAACTCACCCTGATCCAGTACGGATTCAATAACATTTTTCATGTCATAAGGTACCTTTGCATCATTAGGTATAATGGAGTCCAATTCGTCACAAACCCTTTGCGGATCATCACCCATCTCCATTTCCGGCGCTTCTTCAATATTATTGTTGGGCAGGTATTGCAATAAATCTCTAATGGCCTCCAGCGTTTCTTCATCGTTATCGTATGCAAAATGGGCATTACCACTTTTGGTATTGTGCGACATGGCACCGCCCAAATCTTCGAAAGTAGTTTCTTCGCCGGTAACAGTTTTTATGATGTACGGGCTGGTAATAAACATGTGGCTTTGTTTTTTTACCATAAATACAAAATCTGTCATTGCAGGAGAATAAACTGCTCCGCCGGCACATGGCCCCATAACAGCAGAAATTTGAGGGATAATACCAGAAGCTCTGGAGTTTTTCATAAAAATATTGCCATATCCCTGCAAGGCATCCACGCCTTCTTCTACACGGGCACCGCCCGAATCATTTAATCCAACCACGGGTACACCGGCTTTAAGAGCCAGGTCCATAATCTTACAGATTTTAGCCGCGTGCATCTCACCCAGTGAGCCTCCACGGGCTGTAAAATCCTGAGAGAATGCAAAAACGGTGCGGCCATATATTTTTCCATGGCCTACAATTACGCCATCTGATGGAATTTCTTCATTCTGCAGCCCAAAGTTGGTTGCACGATGTTTTACCATCATGTCAATTTCACGAAAAGTACCTTCATCGAACAATAAATCAATGCGTTCACGAGCTGTTAATTTACCTTTTTCGTGTTGTTTGGCTACTTTGGCTTCGCCTCCCATTTTTTGTGCTTCTTCTCGTTTTTTCTTTAAAAGTTCAATTTTCTCTGCTACTGTCATGTTTATAAAATTTAAATACTGTTTTCAAAGTTTATTTAAAAATATGTTTATCTGGGATTATTATTTCTAAAACACTGTATTGTTATTTTTATAACAATAAAGTGCCCGTTAATAAAATGTAGTTAGTAGGTTTTTAAGCAAAAAATACAATAAATATGCTTTACTTCATTCAGAACGGGGTCACTGACTAATTATTTATTTTGCCCCATGAAGTTTTTGTTAATTATTGAATAGCGCTTACTTCAAATACACCAGGTAAAATTATTAGCCGATGGATTTTGGTTACAAATATGGGTAATTTTTGACAAATATTACCCTGATATTTGGGTTATATGTTTTAAAAAATATTTTTTGAAAGTTTACCTGCGCTTATTACGGATGTACATTTTTTAAATACTTTCATAGGTTCAGGATGATTGCGACTGGAAAAAATTGTCCTGTAATTATGAAATTAATTATTTCAATAAATTTCCAATTTAAATCCCTACATAAACCGTGCGGGGAATAACCGGGTCTTACATAGAGGGAGGATATCATTTTGCGCCTGTATCACAATCAGATAGTATTGAACCTCCATTTTTCTTACAGTCATTATAATAAGAGGCAACTGCTGTTGGTGAGGTAATTTTATGCTCCTGAATTAAACTTACCAGTTCAGGACAATCTTTAAAATAAAGCGATAGTTGTTTTTTCTTCAAACCCAGAAGTCCCTGGGTGGCTCTTTGAAGATGGTATTCATCTTCCCGTTTAAAAAAAGGGATATATTGCACATAGCTATTATCTTCATCAATATATTCTTTATAATACAGGGAAAGGTAATCGTCAACAATTACTTTCATGAAAATTTTTTCTCCTTCGCCTTCAAGGGAATAATAACTCACATTAAAGAAAAAGCTCTCTTCATGGTACCACATGGATTTAAAGCAATCACCTTTTATGCAATATTGGGATATTTCATAAGGGCTGTAGCCTCCGGTGATGCCTCTTTCATAGCTTTTCACTCGCACATTGCCATAGCGCTTACCAAACGGAGGTGGCGTTCGGTCTTTCAGGTATCCATATAGTGTATCGCCCTCACTGGTTATGATGTAACCTGCCTGGTATCCTTTTCTTAACCAGGCGTTCCGGGGCTCTGTTTGGCTGTATGCATTGATACAGAGAAAAGCAAAAAAGAATATGAAGGTAGATTTCAGCATGATTTAGCATTTTCAACAGGCATAAATGTACACAATTAAACTTATAACTGCTTGTTATCAAACAACTATACGTGGTACATATTTAAACGTCCCGGAACAGTTTTGCCATAGTATTGGGACAACTTTATTGCATGTTTGGACATATTTGAACCGGACTGTGAGCTTTTTAGACATGATTGGTGCAATTTTTTATGCCTTTGTGGGACTGTGTAGTTGGTCCTGAGACATACATAAATCGCCATGGGGCATTTTTTCAGTATCCTTTAAATGTGAAAGGCATGTGATGGGTAAAAATAAAAAGCTCCCATAATTAAATTATGAGAGCTGATGAATATTTATGGTGCTCCACAAGTTTTCTTGCAGACTTTATTTATAAAGCGGTGTGGTATGAGGTGCAGTACGGTCTTTATAAAGTTTGGTAAATCCTAAACTTTTAGGATAAACACTCTCCATATTCGCTTTGTCGATAATATGGCCGCGGATATCATTTTTGCTTTTTCTTGTTTTCATATATGATTTTTTTTTGATGGTTATTTAATTGCACCAGTGCTTTGAGGGCGCTATGTGCATAGTATTAATGAATCAAAGTTCATACTAAAAATCCATATTATAGTTACCTAAAACCTGATTTACAACATAAAAATGCCTTTTTATCCTGAAAAGTACATGTTTTAAAACCTTTATACAGTATTGTGTTAAAATGCATTGAAATATGCCGCAGAATTATTTTATAAAGTCTCCGGTGCTATTCCTTCAAACGAAATAATTGTGGCATTATGTTCATAAAATGTGGAAAAATTCAACGTTTATACCCCTGAATCTTTATTATTATTTTTACTTTTGCTGCTGATTTTGGTTTTCACTTCCTGTATACAGGAAAGAAATTAAAAGGGAATGCCGTGCCTCGTCCGCTGCAGCAATGTGGCGACGAGAATTCGGCAACAGTTCCCGCTGCTGTAAGCTCCGCGAATGTTTTTGGCCTTATGCCACTCTTTACCTAAAAGAAGGGGAAGGCGCTTAAAACAGGAGTAAGTCAGAAGACCTGCCAAAGTTTACGTTTAACCAGAATGTTCGGGATAAACATTCAAAACATTTCATGCTTTGCGTTTACTTATATTTTCTTTTCTTTTTCTGGGTTGCCTTACCGCATATAGCGGGGTGCATGCTGAAGGCGATACCATTCCGCATCTGCAGATGTTGGAAGTTTCACACATCTACCAACCCGTTGCTTTTTTTTATGAGGATGTAGCCATAACAAAGGCAGATACTTTGTTACAAAAGCTTTCAAAGCAGACCAACATTAGTTATATGCTTTCCCTTGCATCGCCCATGATAATCCGGGATTATGGAGGTCCCGGAGCCATAAGCATTCCTTCATACCGGGGAGCATCAGCCAATCAGACTCTGGTACGTTGGAATGGTTTTTCTCTTAACAGCGCTACTACAGGAGAGGCTGACTTTTCGCTCATTCCTGCTTCATTCATTGAGAACGTAACGTTTGTTCATAACCCTGCCGGCGCTTTGTTTGGCAGCAATACCTTTGGCGGGGTGGTAGAGCTAAATACCGGGCCGCAGTGGAAAAGCGGTAGTATGGGTGCTTTAAGCCTGCAAGCCGGCAGCTTTCAAAACTATCAATATGGTGCAAATTTCAAAACTGGAAACGATAATGTACAATACTCCTTTGCAGGAATTTTTAACCACGGCTTAAATAATTATTCATATACAGATATTTATATGCCCGGAAATCCCCGGAAAGAAATTAAACATAATGCGTTAAAACGATACGGGCACGTGCAGAATCTGTATGTAAAGCTTCCAAAACAGCAAAAGCTGGAACTGGGTTTCTGGCATTTTGCCAAACACAGGGAATTGCCGCCCCAACTGGGAACTTCCCTTGAGGGTACTGCACATCAATCAGACAGCACCGTTAAAACATACATTAAATACAGCAAGCGTTTTTCTGATGCAGAAATGCAATTTAGTTCCGGTTGGTTTTATGATTATTTAAAATACACCGACAAATACCTACCAGATAGTAAGGAGTATTCTGTATATAGTGTAATTCAATCCTCGCGCTGGATGAATGCATTAAATTTCCGCCGGTACTTTAACCAAAAGCTCATTGCGGATTTTTCTGCAGAATATACGCGCATTGCATCCGATGTGTTGTATTATACCGGAAAGCCGGTGGATAATCGTTTTTCTTTTGCTGCGGCTGCCAAATACATCCTTGAAAACATGGTAACAAATTTATCCGTGCGGCAGGAATTCTCTCAACTTTACCAGACAATACCGCTGGTTTCAGTGGGAGCACGATACGCCATTATTCCAGGAGAGATGAGCGCGCGGGTGAATGTTGCCAACCGGTTTCGCATTCCTACATTTAATGAACTTTTTTGGGTACCTGGGGGTGATAGTGAATTGTCTCCCGAACATGGTTTGGGCAGTGATATATCACTGGAATGGAAGAAACATATTTCAACGGTGAAATATGAAATGGAGTTAACCACCTACACCAATCAAATAAACGATTATATCGTGTGGGTTCCCGTTGGCTCTAATTCTTTTGCACAAAACTACCGCAAGGTGTGGAACAGGGGAGCCGAAATATCAGCCGGGCTATCCACCCGGACTGCTTCTAAATTTTTCTATGTCAGGGGCTTCTACAATTATAACCGCAGCACGGTATCAGAAGTTTACGAGGGCGAACCTGCAGATAGGAGCAATCAACTCCGGTATGTACCGATACACTCTGGTAAACTTATGCTTGGGGCAGGCTACAAATCATTCTCCTTAATTTATAATACAGTTTACACAGGGGAGAGATTTGTAAACGATCAAAACAAAGGAGTTCCGCTTAAGGGATTTCTGGTGCACAATATCAATATGAATTATACCTGGGCATTTCACAGTTACGGGATAGATATATTTGGCCGTGTAAACAACCTGTACAATGCGGATTATGTAATCACTCCTTCTTTTCCTATGCCCGGCAGGATGTTTCAGGTTGGTTTACGGTTACAATACAACAACCGGAATTAGAACCATCTGAAAATTACTTACCCCCAATTATTTTACATCCTGCAATTTCAATCTGAAATATTCTTTTTATCAATTATTTATAAATCTTAAAACTTATGAGAATGAGAAATGTGTTTAAACTTTTTTATGGTCTGCTATTGATGGGCTTAGTACTTTCATGTACAAAAGAAAATGAGGTCAACAAAACTGGGTACCAAAAGGGTGTTCTAATTCTTAATGAAGGGAACTTTAATGACTTCAATGCCTCCGTTTCCTGGTTTTCTCCTGATTCAAATAAATTTGAAAATGACGTCTTCTATAACGTAAACGGACGTCCACTCGGTAGTGTTGGACAAAACGCAGCCACACATAATAACCGTGGTTTTTTAGTAGTAAATGCTTCATCAAAACTTGAAATTGTGGATATGGAAAATTTTCAAAGTACAGGTACCGTGCAGATCAACCAACCCCGGAGTTTTTTACCCCTGAATAATTCTGAAGGATTGATTACTTATCGCAGTTATCCCGGGAAGGTGGCGCTGGTAAATACACAAACGGCAATGGTTACAGATAGTGTTACGGTAGGTAACTATCCAGGAAAGATGCTGGCACATAATGATAATGTTTTGGTTATGAATGGAGATTTCGGACTGGATAATACAATTACTGTAATTGATGCTGAGTCGCTCGATTCAGTAAAAACCATTGTTGTTTCAGATGGAACTGTGGATGCGGTTACCGATAAAAACAATGATGTCTGGGTACTCTGCTCAGGAAAGAATATTTATGATGCTGAGTGGAATCTGATTGGTGAAACAGATGCCAAACTTGTGCAGCTTGATGCAATAGATTACAGCATAAAGAATGAATTTATACTGGGAAGCAAGGGAGATTATTTTAACCCTACAAAAGTAACCATTGATAAAGCTGGCGAAAATATCTGGTACATCGAAAGTGATGGCATTTACCGCCATACTATAAGTGCTGGTGAACTTCCACAAGAACCTTTTATTAGCGGCACTTTTTCAGCCATTGCCATCACCCGTGATGGTAAGGTGTATGCCACTGTAAACAATGGATATACTTCAACAGGTGAATTTCAGGTGTATAATGCTGATGGAAATATGGAGAAATCATTCGAAACAGGTGTTGCCCCAAATCATATTACTGTGGTAGAATAGAATTTTTTCATTTGGTGGAATATATTATTAAAGGGAGTGAACCATTCACTCCCTTTAATGTTTGAAAATAAAAAGATTAGTATGTTAGAAAAATATTTTAGCCAAGATTTCTGGAGTACACTTTCTGAAACTGCTGTGGAATGGGTGATTACCCAATTGCCTGCCATCCTGATACTTGTACTGCTCTTATTTGTGACCTTAAAATTGATTGACTATTTTAAGCGGAGAACTGAAAAAATTATTCTGAATCGCCTCAAAAGAAAAGAGGAAATTGAAGATATTAATGAAACAGAAAAACGGGTGCATACCCTGATGGACATATTGCGAGGCACTTTAAAAATTGTGGTATGGAGCATGTTTATCATGATATTTCTGAAAAAAATAAACATTGATATTGCGCCACTTCTGGCAGGTGCCGGTATTGTGGGGTTGGCTGTGGGTTTTGGTGCCCAGGAACTTGTGAGAGACTTTATAACAGGTTTTTTTATACTGCTTGAAAACCAGGTTCGTGCCGGAGATGTAGCCATAATAAATGGCACCGGTGGTTTGGTTGAAAAAATTGAGCTCAGAACCATTACCCTCAGAGATTTTTCTGGTGTGGTGCATATTGTTCAAAATGGTAAAATAAACACCCTTTCCAACATGACCAAAGAGTGGTCAGCCATGGTTTTTGATATAGGCGTGGCTTACAAAGAGAACGTGGATGAAGTGATGAAAGTAATTAAAGAAGTAGGGGATGAGTTGCAAAATGATGCTGAATTTGGAAAAAGCATCATTGAGCCAATTGAAATCTTTGGCGTGGATCAGTTTGCCGACAGTGCTGTTGTAATAAAAGCCAGAATTAAAACAAAACCCATACAGCAATGGACTGTTGGTCGTCAGTTCCGTGGCCGTCTGAAAAAAGCTTTCGATCAGAAAGGTATTGAAATACCATTCCCACATACTACCGTTTACTGGGGTGAGAAAGCCAATGCTTTGGACATCAAGTTAAATGCTGAAAGTAACAAAGGCTGATTTTACTCTTCGCACCGTGGTTTTTCCGCTTTTTTTGGAAGGAATTTGTCGGCTGCATTCAGAAACATTTCCCAGTCATAATTTTTAAGGTCATGTGGTCCTGTTCGTATATGGTAGCTTAATACATCCTGTAAAGGATAATTTACGGGCGGTAGTTTATCGGGCAAAGAAATATGGTGGCCATATAACCGGTATACTTTTTCAGCTTCCTTTAGGGATAAATATTCGCCTTTAGGGTCAGCCCAGGCATCTTCTTCAGCGCTCGCCACATATAACAGACGAGGAGCAATAAGGGCCAGCAACATGTGTTGGTCAAGGGGTAAATGCTCTTCTGCAGAATTGTATTTCTTAAAATTCTGGTTAAACCAGTGCGGAAAAGCCCTGTTGATATCAGCTACGGTTTCACCGGCTTTTCTGCGGGATAAAGCGGCTCCGCCACAACCTGAATTATTGGAAATTACCATTGAGAAACGTTCATCATTGGCGCCGGCCCACAAAGCTGCCTTTCCAAGTCTGGAATGACCAAAAAGTATTATGCCAGAGGTATCAACAGCAGGTTCATGATTTAGGTAATCCATCATTCGCATAAGCCCCCAGGCCCAGGTACTGATGGCTGCAGTATTATTTCCCTCTAAGGTATCTTTATATTCATTTGTAAATAATTGATACACACTATTTTTATAAGTTTGTTCCCTGTCAGGAGCTATTTCCTCATAACATGCAGTTACAAATGCATATCCCCTTTCGGTGATTCTTTCTACAGGAAAGCGGTGTTTTCTTACGCCACGGCTTGCCTCTGTGGCAGTATGATTAACAATACCGTTTTCCGGGTCATTTCTTAAGCTTGCCGGGCAGCGTGTAATGTCTTCAAGAGGATGAACGGATTGGTTACCTTTAAAATTCAATCCCATCACTGCAGGAACTTTTTCAGTAGTGCTCGCGGGGAGAAAAATCAGCAGATGAATGGGATGCTTTTTCCCTTCATCAAACCAAATAGTTACCTCCTTCATTGTAGCCCCGTTGGTAAGCGCATTTTCTTTTACCTGTGTTACCTCATAGTGAATTGCTGAGGGTGGGGGAGGGATGTGTCCGTATACTTCTTCGCCGAATGTGTGCAGAATTTGTCCTCGCCTGCTACTTTCCCATTTTTCACTACTGTTTATAAGGTTATCACCATCTACAAGCAGCGGAGGGAGCTGTGATACCTGGGCTGTACTGGTAATGCCTGACAGAATTAAAAGCGCAATAAAGAATGTTTTCATCCTATTTTTATTTTTAGCAAATTAAACAATTATTCTAAGCATGAAAAATATTATAAAAATGAAAAAAGTCAAGGTATTATTTTGCGCATTAACAATTTTTATATTACTTTGCATTTCAAAGTACTTTAAAATATGGAAAATAAGCATTTACAGGAAATCAGTGAAATAAGACGGATGATGGAGCAATCATCACGCTTTCTTTCATTAAGCGGCATGTCTGGAATATTTGTCGGATTGATTGCCCTTGCCGGAGCTACAGCTGCTTTTTTTTATCTTGATTATCATCAGCGGTATTTTAATGCCATGCAGTTTTACCAGGAATTAGGCTCTGGAAATTATAAGCTTACTGCACTTTTCCTGCTTGCCGATGGCATTGTGATGATTGCAGCCGCGTTATTTGCCGCGTGGTACTTTACTTCGCGAAAAGCAAAAAAAATGAAGCTCCCGCTTTGGGACAATACTGCCAAACGTTTGCTAAAAAGCCTTTTTATTCCCCTTGCTGTTGGAGGTGTATTTGTGTTAATCCTGCTTTATCATCAGCTTATTTATCTGGCGGCACCGGTAACTTTAATCTTTTACGGAATGGCACTGCTAAACGCCAGCAAGTATACTTATAATGATTTGCAGGTACTTGCATTTGCAGAAATAATCCTTGGATTAATTGCAGCATTTTTTGTCGGTTACGGACTGGTGTTCTGGGCTGTGGGTTTTGGTATTTTCCACATTTTATATGGAATCATGATGTATTTTAAATACGAAAGATGAAAGAGGCCTTTCCAAATTTAAATAAAGTGTTTGAAAATCGTACCCGGCTGGGCATTATGTCTATGCTTATGGTAAACGACTGGATAGACTTTAATACCATGAAGGAGAAACTGGAAGTGACGGATGGTAATTTGGCCAGCCATCTGCGTACGCTTGAAGATAAAAAGCTTATTGAGGTGCAGAAACAGTTTATTGGTAAGAAACCCAATACACGTTTCTCCGCTACCATCACAGGAAGAAAAGCTTTTGAAAATCACCTGGATCAACTCGAGCAAATTCTGAGGAACTTTAGAAAATAATTTTTTTTGTCTTTATACTTTGAAATGCAAAGTACTTTATTGTAAATTTAAACTTTCAACCATGAAAAACACAACAGATTTTTGGAACAATTTCAAACATTCAATTACTTTAAAACTCTTCACCATTGGTTTTTTGGTGCTTATACTGCTTATCCCCGCTGGGATGATTAAAAATCTTGTAAATGAACGCGAAGCTTTAATGCATGAAGTGGTAAATGAAGTAACCAGTAAGTGGGGGAATGAGCAAACCATCAGCGGGCCTTACCTGGTAGTGCCATTCCTGGAACAGGTGAAGGTTGAGGAAGATATAAAAGAAGTAAAACAATACCTGCACATTTTGCCCGAGGAGTTAAACATTTCAGGAGAGATGTATCCGCAGGAGCGATACCGGAGCATTTACAAAGTAGTTGTTTACAAATCCATGCTCACATTTTCAGGGCATTTTATTCTCCCTTCCCTGGAAAATCCGGATATATCACCCGATATGATCTTATGGGAGGAAGCACTGATAAATATTGGCATTCCTGATATGCGCGGCATTAACCAGCAAATTGTACTTACATTAGGTGAAAAAGAATATACGGCCAACCCGGGAATTAAGCATTCTGATGCGGTTAATTCAGGTGTAAATATGGAAGTGGGAGATATTTCACAACAGGACCTGCATTTTGATTTTACCCTTGACATTAACGGTGGAAAAGGTTTATACTTTCAACCTTTGGGCAAAACAACACTTGCCTCGCTCTCTTCAGACTGGAATGCACCTAGTTTTGGAGGCGCTTTTCTACCCGACCAGCGGAAAGTAACAGAAGAAGGGTTTGAAGCAGAATGGAAAGTATTACAATTGAATAGAAATTATCCCCAGGTATGGGTAAACAATGCCCATCGTTTTCATGACTCGGAATTTGGCGTGGAACTGATTGTACCGGTGAACCATTATCAACAGACTATGCGTTCAGCGAAATATGCTGTTATGTTCATCGTGCTTACCTTTTTAACCTTTTTCTTTATTGAAATACTGAAGAAAAATCCCATTCACACCTTTCAGTACCTGCTGGTAGGCCTGGCCCTGGTAGTGTTTTATTCGCTTCTGCTGGCCCTTACCGAACATATTCCTTTTGCATGGGCTTATCTGATTGCAGCTACCGTAATATTTGT
>JBEPYD010000037.1:0-16497 GCA_041641575.1 Bacteroidales bacterium | reverse complement strand
CACTGTAAAACCACCTTTCCCTTCGGAATCAGGTTATTTGGGCAAACCTACCAATGTAAACAACGTGGAAACCTTTGCCAATATTCCAGTAATCCTGCTCAAAGGTCCGGAGTGGTTTAGCAGCATAGGCACTGAAAAATCCAAGGGTACCAAAGTGTTTGCCCTTGCCGGGAAAATCAACAATGTAGGACTTATTGAAGTCCCCATGGGAACCACTTTACGTGAAGTGATTTTTGAGATAGGCGGTGGCATCAAGGATGGCAAAAAATTTAAAGCCGTACAAACGGGTGGTCCATCCGGTGGATGCCTTACAGAAAAACACCTGGATACACCCATTGATTATGACAACCTGATAGCCAGTGGCTCCATGATGGGGTCAGGTGGAATGATTGTAATGGATGAAGACGATTGTATGGTTTCAATTGCCAAATATTACCTGGATTTTACAGTGGAAGAATCATGTGGCAAATGCTCACCATGCAGGATTGGAAATAAAAGGTTGTATGAATTGCTCGAAAAAATTACAGAAGGTAAGGGCATGCCGGAAGATCTCGACAAGCTTTCTAACCTGAGCCATGTAATAAAAGACACCTCATTATGCGGTCTGGGCCAAACCTCTCCCAACCCGGTACTTTCAACCATGCAGAACTTTCATAATGAGTATGAAAGCCACGTAAAAGACCATAAATGTACGGCAGGTCAGTGTAAATCCCTCATGCAATACACCATTGATACAGTTGCCTGTGTTGGATGTACTGCCTGTGCAAGAGCCTGCCCGGTTGGGGCTATTGCAGGAGAGCGCAAACAGCCACATTTTATCGATCAGCAACTGTGTATTAAATGTGGCGCTTGCCAGGACAGGTGTAAATTCAGCGCCGTATTTGTAAACTAATAAACTTGAAACAAATGAGCTTAGTAAATATAATTATCGATGATAAAAAAATCCAGGTAGAGGAAGGTACCACGGTATACAAAGCCGCTAAAATGGCTGGTATTGATATACCTGTCCTCTGCTACATGAACCTGGAAGACTTGAATATAGAAAGCAAACCCGGCGGATGCCGTATTTGTGTTGTTGAGGTGGAGGGACGCCGTAATTTAGCACCCTCCTGTTCTACCAATGTGTTTGAAGGAATGGTCATTCATACCCATAGCATGCGCGTGCTCAATGCACGGCGTACTGTGCTTGAACTCATTTTATCCGATCATCCAAAGGATTGCCTCAGTTGTGCAAAATCAGGTAATTGTGACCTGCAGGATATGGCCATAAAGTTCGGAATCCGCGAAACTCCATACGATGAGTTTGCAGACACTTCTCAATACAGACTGGATACGTCTCCTTCCATCATCAGGGAAATGGATAAATGTATCATGTGCCGGCGATGCGAAACCATGTGTAATGACTTTCAGACAGTAGGGGCACTTTCGGCTGTTAACCGCGGATTTATGGCAGTAGTAGCACCACCTTTTGAAATGAACCTTGAAAATTCTAACTGCACCTATTGCGGTCAATGTGTAGCTGTTTGCCCTACAGGTGCATTAACGGAAGTGGACCATACTAACAAAGTAATAAGCGCACTGGCAGACCCCACTAAAAAAGTTGTAGTGCAAACAGCACCTGCAGTAAGAGCTGCTCTTGGAGAAGAATTTGGCATGGAACCCGGCACCCTGGTAACCGGAAAACTGGTTTCTGCCCTGCGCACGCTGGGTTTTGACTACGTGTTTGATACGGATTTTGCTGCCGACCTCACCATTATGGAAGAAGGTGCCGAATTGCTTGACCGCCTTACAAAATACCTTGGCGGTGATAAATCAGTGAAGTTGCCAATGTTAACTTCTTGTTGCCCTGCCTGGGTAAACTTTTTTGAAAAGCAGTTTCCTGATATGCTGGAGATTCCTTCAACCGCCCGTTCTCCGCAACAAATGTTTGGTTCAGTGGCAAAGAACTACTTCAGCGACATGACGAACATTAAACGTGAGGATATGGTGGTTGTATCTATTATGCCATGTCTGGCGAAAAAGTATGAATGTCAGCGCGATGAATTTGCCGTGGATGGAAACCCCGATGTAGATCTTTCCATAAGCACCAGAGAACTGGCATCTCTCATCAAACGTGCCAATATTGATTTTGCATCACTTCAGGACAGCAATTACGACAACCCACTTGGAGAATCTTCCGGTGCAGCTGTGATATTTGGAACTACAGGTGGTGTAATAGAGGCCGCCACACGTACCGCTTATGAATTGCATACCGGTGAAACACTGGATAATGTAGATTTTAAACAACTGCGCGGCATGGAAGGCATACGGTATGCCACCGTTGATTTTAAAGGAACACCGATTAACATCGGTATTGCTCACGGACTTGGAAATGCCCGTGTTCTCCTGGAAGAGATCAGGGCCGGTAAAAGCAATCTCCATGCCATTGAAATAATGGCTTGCCCGGGTGGCTGTATTGGGGGTGGCGGACAACCCTTACATCATGGTGATTCGGATAAACTGGCCAAACGTGCAGAAGCCATTTACCGTGAAGATGCGGGAAAACCGATCCGGAAATCACATGAGAACCCTTATATAATTGAGCTTTATGAGAAATACCTGGGTAAACCCCTCGGTGAAAAATCACATAAATTGCTGCATACCCACTATTTTGACCGCAGCATTCATAAAATTCAAATATAAAATACATAAAATAACATATCATGAGTTCTGTAAAAGTAGAATTAAAACCTCACCAGGTTGAGAAAATAAAAGCTATTTGCAAGTCATTTAACAATAGTGAAGGTGAATTAATCAATGTACTCCATAAAGTACAAAGTGAGTTTGGATATCTGCCTGCGGAGGTACAGGAAGTAGTTTCAGATGAGTTAAACACCCCTGTAGCCAAGGTATATGGAGTTGTTACCTTTTATTCATTTTTCACCATGACACCCAAAGGCCGGCATCCAATTTCCATATGTACCGGAACAGCCTGCTACGTTAGAGGTGCTGAGAATGTACTGGAAGAGTTCAAAAAGCAACTGAATATTCAGGTTGGCGAAACCAGCGGGGATGGAAAATTCTCCCTGAGCTGTTTACGCTGTGTAGGTGCTTGCGGACTTGCCCCGGTAGTTTTGGTTGGCGACAAAACGTATGGTCGGGTTTCACCGGAAGGTGTCGAAGATATCCTGAAGGAATACCAGGAATAAGCAAGAAATAAATACCATAATGTAAACGCTCACCGGGCTCTGGTGGGCGTTTTTTAGTGAGGGTAATTCTCCACCTTTATGGTAGTTTGTAACTACGCCCATGGTGTGGGGCAAGTCTTTTCGACTTGTGCCCCATATATCTTCAACTATACCTTCAACGTGGCATAAATCCTTATTGCATAGTGTCAGGACATATCACTACCCATGGTTTTTAACAAAAAGAAAACAATCCATAAAAGCTTCCAAATGCTTAACAAATAAAATACTTGTAGTTTAAACCCATAACGCTATCAACAGTACTTAGCACAAGTGGAAAACACTTGCGCTATTGATGAGAGAGGTGGATGTGGGTTTTAAAAACTACACCCAGACGGATGCTACTTTTGTGGTAAAAGTCGAAAAGACTTGCACCATGATGAGTTTAGGGATTCGGTGAAGAGCAGACAGATTGCCACGCTGGCGCTCGCAATGATGTGCTTCCTGGTAAACCATGTTCGCAGAAACAACCCCAAAAAAAGCACGTCATCATGAGCGTATGCGTAATGATCTGTTAGCAATAAAAGACCAAATCAAGGTAGTATGAGAATTAAAGACAATTACAAAAATAGCATAAATACTAATTATTTACTGCTCTGCAATTTTCACCGGCATTACAAATGCCTTTGCATGGAATTTCAATCAGATATTTTGGTGTGATTTTTGGAAACTACACCCTGAGGGGGGTATACCCAGTGGGTAGAAAGACCTTTTTTATGTAACATATTTCTCGTATTATTGTAAAATCATTGCAAATACTTACTTATTGGAGTAACATGTTAAACATCGGAAGCAAAATATCTTTACTCAGGAAAGAGAAAGGATGGTCGCAAGGCGACCTTGCAGAACTAATTGGTGCATCAAGTGAGATTATCAGTAAATACGAGCGTAATGAAAATTCACCTTCTTTTGAAATGGCTTTAAAAATGGCCAAAGCATTTGGCGTAACAGTTGATTTTCTGTTAGATGAATGCGAGTATTCTTTTTACGACCAGGATACCATTGACAGGATAAAAAATATCCAGAAAATGGATGCCAATACTAAATCGGTATTGTTTAATGTAATTGACACCTACATACAAAATTTTAAAACAGAACAGGCATTTGCCACAAAATAACAGGATTATGAAGCAAGTAGTTTTAAATATCCCTGATAGTAAGTACCCGTTCTTTATGGAACTGGTTAAGAGCCTTGGTTTTGTGAAAGTTTTCGAAGAAACTAAGCTAACCAAGAAACAACAGGAGTTTGTGGATGGTACTAAAAAATCTGTTGAACAAGTGGAACAGCATTTAAAAGGAGAAATTAAATTAAAATCTGCAGACCAGTTATTTGATGAGCTTTAATATTTACACCACCGATTTTTTCGACAAGGAACTGAAAAAGCTTGCCAAGAAATACCCGTCTGTAAAGAACGACTACAAGGCTTTAATTGATTCCCTTAAAGAAGAACCCAAGCAAGGTCAGGCACTTGGCAAGGATTGTTACAAAATCCGCATGGCTATTACTTCTAAAGGTAAAGGCAAAAGTGGTGGCAGCCGCGTAATCTCCTGTGTTAAAATAGTGGCTGAATCGGTTTTCTTACTTTCTATCTTTGATAAAGTAGATAAGGAAAGTATTTCTGATAAAGAACTGGATAAGCTGCTTAAAGCTGCAGGTTTGTTTTAATGCAGTAATTTATTTGCATCTATTAGTATCTATTTAGATACTAATATCATCAACAAAATAATTAGGAACTTCATCTCTAAAAGATGAGATCATTGTATAGTCTGGGTTTATTTGAAGTATGTCTCGATTCTTTTCAAGAAACTTTTACTTCTTTTTATCATTTAGTTTCAGCTTGATAAAAAGTTCCTTTTTATACTCATAAATCCTTATTTAATTGTACCGTTGCACCTCTCCACCCATGGTTATTATCGAAAAGAAAACAATTCATTAACCTTTCCACACGCTTTAGCAAATAAAATACCTGTAGTTTTAATCCATTCCGCTATCGACAGTACTAAGCACAAGTGGAAAACACTTGCGCTATTGATGAGAGAGGTGGATGTGGGTTTTAAAAACTACACCCAGACGGATGCTACTTTTGTGGTAAAAGTCGAAAAGACTTGCATCATGATGAGCTTAGGGAGTCGGTAATAGCAGACAGATTGCCACGCTGGCGCTCGCAATGACGTGCTTCGTGGAAAACCATGCCCGCAGAAACAACCCCAGAAAAAGCCCGTCATCATGAGCGTATGCGTAATGATCTGTTAGCAATAAAAGACCAAATCAAGGTAGTATGAGAAGTCAAGAATCGCAGACAGAGTGCTTCACTGACGTTTGAAATGTCGATCTTCATGGAAGGTATCCCTTCCGTTATCCCAGTATGACAGAGGAATAGATTTGAAAACTACATCCAGAAAAGGTACATTAATACGAAAAAAGGCTGCCACATTTGTGACAGCCTTTTTTATTTAGAATCCAAAAAATAAATCAGTTACAGACTTATTTCTTCATTACTTGTTTTGCACCTGCATAAGCATTGCCAACATAGAATTTAAGCATGTAAACGCCGGCATCTAATGTGCTTACATTCATTTCTATTCTGTCAGCACCCTTATTCTCAAGGATTTTAACCTTTTGTCCGGCTATGTTTATCATTTCAACACGTGAGAATGTAGAAACATTCCGTATTTCCATAACATCGTGTGCAGGATTTGGGAAAATGCTCAGGTTATTGAGATACTGGTCGTAAATTCCAACAAGCACTTCGAAAACTACCGTATACGTAAGTTGCGTAGTCCCATCTTCTGCTGTAACTACGATGGTACTTGTGCGGTCGGCAGCAGAGGTAGAAGTTACATCTGAAGCATCAGTAACATCAACTGTTGCATTAGGATCAGTAGGCGTAGCAGTAATGGCTGGTGCCGATGTAGTTCCTGCAGGAAGGTCTGCTGTATAATTAAAGGTCACTGCGCTAAAAGCTGGCTCTAAAGTACCCTCTGCCAGAGTCATATCACTAAGTGTGGCAACATCACTAGGTTCAACCTCAAAAACAATGGTATAAACCTCCGTATCCATCTCGTTTTCTGCGACAACTGTTATTGTTGTTGTGCGGTCAGCTATATCAGATGATGTAATATCTGTAGCAGGATCAATAGTATGAGTAGCATTGGTATCTGTTTCAGCAACCTCTACTGTTGGAGTTTCTGTAGAGCCATTAGGCAATAATACAGTATACTGCATAGTAGCTGAATTAAAATCAGGATCAAGGGTTCCTTCTGAAACGGTGATTTCAGAGAGAGTGGCCTCATTCCCTAATGGAACACCTGTAATGGTGAAATCATCAATATAGTACTGATGGTTTGCTTCATCATTATAAAATCTTATATGAAGATTATCACTTACAGGTATATCCTCTGCAAGACGAACCCAGGCCCAATCGTTATTTGGGAAGGTATCATTGCCTAAAGTTTCAATTCCGGGTCCTTTCATCACAGTCCAGTTTTCACCATCAACACTGTAATCCATGGCGAAATTATGATCGCGATATCCACCCCAGCCCGTATTTGCAGTAGTACCAAAACTAATGCGGATATCTTTATAAGCATCGGGTATGTTTATTCCTTTCATGGTGAAGGTATCATTCAAGGCAACCCAGTTATTAGGAGGTTGCATTAACAAGAATCCTTCTCCGGAAGCTCCATCGTAACCCATTGATGATTCATTGTTGTTTCGGATATAAGCACTATCTCCTTCTACCAAATTATCAATTGTTAAAGCTGAATAATCAGGGTAACTTATAGCTTCACCAATGTAAAATCCAACGGCACCAAATTCTTCACGGAATAGTGGTACACGTGTCAGACTAACTGACTCAAATGTAAATATCACATTATACGTCATTGTATGCATGCCATCAGCAGC
The DNA here is from genome assembly GCA_041641575.1 of Bacteroidales bacterium. Lineage (GTDB taxonomy): Bacteria > Bacteroidota > Bacteroidia > Bacteroidales > JBEPYD01 > JBEPYD01. The sequence goes on along the minus strand of JBEPYD010000037.1, from coordinate 9,366 downwards.
GGTGACTTCAATAACTGATGTACGGGCAGATTCTGCCTGTGCTGTTACATCAGAAGCATCTGTAACATTAACCGTGGCATTTGGGTCCCATGCAGTAGCAGTAATCACTGGTGTTTCAGTAGTGCCGGCAGGTATTTTTACCACATAGTTTTTCACCATAGGATCAAAAGTGGGTGCCAGCATGCCTTCAGTTACTGCAATATCTGCCAATCTTGCTTCAGGGCTCAGCGGAGTGTACCAAACAGAGATATCATCTACATAATATTCAAAATTGGCATTCTGATTGGCAATTAATATATTTAAATCTGCGACAGCAGGCAGGGTTTCATCCAAAATAATATAAGACCATGAATTGGCAGCCGGGAACGTGTCACCAGGGGTGTTTTCTACTGTATTTGTGAATGGAGTCCAGGTAGTGGAATCTTCACTATAATATGCTTCAAAAGCAGCGGAAGCTCCAACATCAGCTCCTGAATTGTTATAAACACCCAGCGCCAGTGTAGGATTGGTTAAGCCTAAGGTATTCATACTAAAAACAGCAGTATCGTAACCCGTAGCCGCCCATCCGGCCTGTACTTCCATACGGTTGGCTCCGGAAGCAAGCGCATAGCCATTTGAAGCTTTCGAGGTTCTGATATTCATGGTATCATTGCCCCATACAAAATTACTGGTGTAGCCTTCATAATCCGGAAGATAAGCACCAAATTTATTGCCTACATCACCAAAAGTTTCAATGTCATATACCACTAAATCATCTGTGGTATATCCCTGCACGAATGTTATGTAATATGTGTTTGCAGTAACTCCGTCTTCAGCCGTTACTTCTATTGAAGTAGTTCGTGGCCCGGATTCTGTAGCAGAAAGATCGGTTGCAGGTGACATGGAATAAGTTGCATCCTCATCCGAAAGCCATGCCATAACATCTGGAACCACAGTAGTTGTGTCAGGCAGGTATACAATATAAAACATATTCCCAGACATAAATCCCGGGGCAAGCATATATCCATCCACAGCTAAATTAGCCAGTGTGGCATCAGTAGCTGGTGGCATTATATTAAATAAAATGCTGTAGGTAGCCACAGTTGTACCATCGGTTGCGGTAACCTCAACAGTATACGTACGGTCTGCTGGATCTGCTGAAGTAACATCTACCACATCCGTAACTACCGTTGTGGCTTCTGCAATGTCGGTAACAGGTGTAACTGTTGGAGCTGTTGTAGTTCCATATGGTAATGTAACCGTGTAGTCATATACATTATAAGCAAAATCCGGGTCAAGCGTACCTTCAGATAAGTTTAATTCACTAAGGAAAGGGTTTTGATCTGCAGGGGGGTCGCCGGAAAGTGTAAGATCATCAAAAAATATCTCTCCTGATGTATTTATGATACGAAGATAAACCGTTCCAGCATTTGGAAGGGTTTCATTAAAAATCACATATCCCCATTCATTTCCTCCGCCAAAAGCTCCGGAAGCCAGGTTATCTTCATCAAAAAGAGTCCATGAAGCACTATCTGTGCTATACTCTACAATCATCAAATTTTTAACGTTACCATAAGCAAAAAAACCACCGCCAAACTTAATATTAGAAAAACCGGTTGCCGCCAAATCATACTTAAAGGTTAGTGTATCACGCCCGTCATTATACTTTAAATGCCCTCGGCTTGAACCAGAAGCTATATCATAGCCTGTTGAATTGTTGAATACATTTTGTATCAGTATAGTATCTTTTGTGAACATCAAATCTGAAGACCAATCTGGATAATCTTTTGATTGGCCAAGCCAGTAACCAAAATTTCCAAAATCTTCCTGTAAAAATTGGACCTGTGCATGAACCGGTATAGCAAACATACTCATTGCCAATACCAGCACTAGAAAGTTTAGTTTTCTCATAATTAAAAGTTTAAATTAGTTAATAGAAAAGGTTAAAAAGAAAAGAATCCGGCAGAGCAATATGCTCTGCCGGAGTAAGGTTTATTTTTTCTCAACAAAAATATTTATCCTGGAAATTTTAGATTTTCCTTTTAGCATCAGGATATAATCTCCTGCTGAAAGATGGTTAACCTTGATATCAAGACTTTCCCGGCCGTTCACATTTTTCTTCAGCATAATCTTTCCTGAAGGGTCAAGGAGGAAATATTCTGTGAAAGTATGATTTGCAGGTAATTCCACATGTATTCTATCAGCAGCAGGATTAGGATATGCTTTTATGGTTGTAACAGTTAATCCTGAAACACCTACCGGTTCTTTCACAACTACATCAAATGTAATTTGTGTTTGGTCTACACCGCCAAATTCCGTTCCGCCATCATCAGTAACAGTTACGGTAATGGTTGCTGTACCCAGACTATTCAGGAACATATTGAGGGATACAATATCCAGACTACTCACATAATTAACCGTAGGATTACCAACTACATCAGGATCAGAGCTTGTAGCTTCAATGGTCAGATCCTGTGTGCCATCATCACCATCGGTTACACCTTCAATGTTGAAAGATAAAGTTGCATCCTCGAGAAATACTTCCTTATCAGCAACTGTATTAATTGTTGGTGCATTATTCACATTTGTGGGAACAACTTCAATATCAAATGTAATGGAGGTACTATCGGTTCCGCCATTGGCCAGGCCGCCATCATCCATTACTTTAACCGTAATGGTAGCAGTTCCCTGTTGATCAGGTTCTGGAAGATAATACAAGGTTGCTGTGCTGCCGCCTCCATATACTACAGAAGGATTTTTAATCAGCGTAGGATCACTGCTAATGGCATATACCTGAAGCGCCTGCGAAGCACCATAATCTTCACCATCGCTTAATCCTGTAAGCTGAATGGTTTGTTCACCGGCATTCATGCCTGTGGTGTCCTTTTCTACAGGATCAATGGTAGGTGCATCATTTACAGGAGCCACAAAGACCATAAAGTTTTGGTCATAAGACTGATCTCCGTTATTATCCCCTGTACCACCATCATCTGTAACAGTAAGTTTTACAATGGCTTCTCCATAATAGTCCTCTGGTGTTGTGAATGACACATCAGCACTTCCACTATTTTGTGTAATGGTAAATCCGGGTATTAAGTCTCCGTTGGTAGTGGTGGCGTCAATCGTCAGATTCTGGGTTTCTGAGTCTCCATCTGTAAGTCCTGACACGGTAATAGTTTGTTCCCCGGCATCTTCCTGAGTAAAGAAGTCAGGAACTCTATTAAATGCAGGCATCTCGTTTATACTTCCATAAACAGCTACCTCAAATGACATGGTGGTAGTATTAAAACCAAAGCCTGTGCCATCATCCTGAACCGTAACATGTATGGTTGCAGTTCCTGACTGCCCTGCGACTGGTGTGAAGGAGAGCGTAGCAGATTCACCGGAAAGGCTGCCTACAGTAGGATTGGGTATTAAATCTGTATTACTGCTGGTTGCAGTAACCGAGGTAACGTTTTGCATTATGGGATCGTCACCATAAGTAATACCCGTTAATATTACATCCTGCTGCGCAGCATCCATCATTACAGTCATATCCTGTACCTGATCAATGGAAGGTGCCATATTTCCAACAGCGGTAAGTGTGGTAACACTTCTTGGCGGGAAAAGAATTACGCTGTCAGTGCTCATACCTAAATCTACAGCACTTTCAAATTCAGAGGTACGTATAACATGGTATTTCGAAGGAAGATTATCCCCTGTAACGTAGGCTTTATAAGCCTGATGACCATCATTCACTACAACAGTGGTAAACCTCCCATCTTCTTCGTGTACGTAGGAAGAGGCAAGCAGATCATCGTTAGAGGATACGGTAGTTACCCGTTGTGCACCCGGACGAATATATTTGAAGTAATTACTACATGCATAAAGCATTTGATTGGGTCGTGCGTTAGTTATGTGCTGCCCGTTAAATGCCCATTGTGTCCATAAGCTAATATTTCCATATTCGAGTGAGCCATAAAGTGCTATTGCAATCCACATGGCATCTTCGTAAGATTCATATCCTTTGAATGTTTCAGTCATCCACAATTCTTTTGGCATCTCACCTTCCTGCGCATTGTTGTACATGGCTGTCCATTGAGAAAAGTCAGGTGTACCGGAGCCGACACCATCGGAAGCATATCCATGAACAGCAATAATATCGGTATATTTGTATGCATCAGGGTTTGCCTGTACTGCATCCATGTATTCAGCCATACTGTAATGGCCTTGGGAGAATACCTGTTCAGGCATAAATATCTTGGTGTTCATTCCTTCTTGCTCAAAGCGTTTCCCTATCACTGCAACAAGTCGTGCGAAATACTCAGGGCTAAGAATAGCTGAAGGGTAAGGTTCATTAAAGGCGGGTTCATTCTGAGGACCGATGGCTTTGATTTCAATACCGGACTGTTCTTTGAAAACTCTAACAGCCGCTACCATACTTTCAGCAAATTCTTCATAATAATATTCTTCAAGCTGATTATTGGTTTGGTTATAATCTGGTGCCTGCGCTCTTTGCCAATCTGTTGCCAAATTTTGTTTCATCCAGGCTGGTGGCGACCAGGAGGTAAGAATAAATGTTTCAACTCCCCTCTCATGCAAGTCGCGGAAGTAATCCCAATCAAAGGCATTCATATTTAATTTTGAACGGTCAAGGCTATAGGGATCATCATTGTCATTCACAACTTCCAGTTGACTATTGATTAACCCTATACGCATGGCAGAACCTCCCATTTCTTCAACATAATAATCACTCAGGCTGGGTTGGTTCTGATAGGTTCCAAAACCATGAATCATTTGATGTTTATCTGAAATATCCACTGCGATACTTCCAGCATCGGTGGTAGCATCTGTAAAGGATGAAACCATAAAAGATATTTCAGTAGGATTGCTATTGGGTGCATTCACCGTTAAGGTAATGGTAGCTGTGTCTGCAAGAGCAGCGGGTGTAAATGACAATGTGGCTTCATTTCCGCTTACTGCAGTAACTGTAGGAGCCGAAATAAATGCGTTGTTAGAACTTGTGGCTGTTACCACAGGGGTTTCAGATCCATCTCCGCCGTCAGTAATGCCCGTGAGTGTAATCTCCTGAAGTCCTGCATCATCATAAAGCACAAGATTTGATACTGGATCAATGGTAATTGTGGGTGTAAATTCCGGACGTAATGCTTCGCTTCCAATACGCAGGTTTCTTATAAAAAAAGTACCGTTATAATTCGCAGGGGTAGGCCACCCAGGTGCAGCATTGTGCATATTAAATAATATCCGGACGATATTTGATGTATTAATGGGTTCACCAATATTTTTATTCAACATGTCATCCTCTCCACTATAATCAAATCGGATATCCGTCCATTCTCCGGCAGGGGCCCAAAAACGATGACTATCGGAAGTATTTACATTATCATTACGAGTGTCGGTATTATCATAAAACCATATCCAGTGCAAAGTAGCCTCATCCACAGAATAAATTTCCATTGAAACATAAAGGTCATTACTCATGTCTATGGCCGTATCGGCCTCCAGAATAAGATTATAACCATCCCAAAGGAATTTATCATTGGTTTCTACTTTTAGGGCATTAAAGCTTCCTGAGTCAACATAACTTACTGTAAATTTACCTCCTTGTCCGTCATGTAGTGTCCATAACCCATCTGTCAGATCATCCTGAATATTTCCTGACATATCCACAACCTTGCCGGTGGGTAAGGGAGAGAAGAAGTTCATATCAAAAGTCTGGTCTACAGACAATGGTCCATTGTCTGTACCAGCGCCATCATCAGCAACTTCAAGGGTAATGGTGGCCAGTCCGGATTCAACAGCATAAAACTCAAGTTCAGCAGTACTGCCAGTGTGATTTACCACACGAATAGAATCATTGGGAAGTACGGTAGGATTATCACTGGTTGCAGTAAAAGTAAGCGTTTGTGTTCCACCATTACCATCTGAAATACCTGTAAGCGGAATGGTTTGTAACCCTTCGTCAATATTTACCTGCTGGTCAGATATCATATCTATGGTAGGGAATTTATTAAAGTTGGTGTAAGAATTTACGAGGAAGGTTTCTGAAGTTGCATTAGGGCTCTCTCCATCGTCTGTTACAGTTACTGTAATGGTAGTTCCCATAGCAGCACCGGCAGGTGTAATATGTAGATAAGCGATGCTTTCACCATCATCGTAATCAACGGTAATATTATTGTCGGGAATGGCTGTTTGATCATCTGATACAGCAGCAACGGAGACAGACTGATGAGATTCTGGATTTCCATCCGTGATACCCGTAAGCATAATAGTTGTTTCCTCTCCTACTCCTGCCTCCAGGGTACTTATATTTCCATCAAGCGTAGGTGGAGTATTTTGTGATACAGATAAATCAAAAGAGGTAGAATTATCGGTAAAACCAGGATTTGCGTTTGCAGTAATGGTAATATTTTCAGTGGCAGAAACATCTTTGGTATCAAATGTTATGGTAACCAAACCATTGATAATTGGGGAAACAGAAATATTTTCAATTACTGTACTCCCTCCTGTAAAAGTGACAGAATGCGCATTTTGAACGTCTTTTACACGTATAATGTTATTCATTTGTGCTGCACCATAAGCCTGGTCAGCAACACCAGTTAAGTTTGCCATTTTTGTTACCTGATCGCCCAGGCGCAGGTCATCGAACATAAAGGTTCCATCCCATCCGATAGATGTACCATTGGCCGCAACTATTAATTGATCTACTGCGGTAATATCCAGATTCCCATAATCAGAGAAATCAATGAAATACTCTACCCACTCATCAGAGGGATAAACACGCACTGTACGCAGTACATTTCGATTCCCACTTTTTAAATATAAATGAAACTGGAAAGGAATTTCTGATTTGATTTTGAAACTTGCGTAGGGGTTGTCATTAAGGTTATACGTTCCTGCCAAATCATAAGAAATGGACTGCCAGGGTGCCTGTTTATCAACCTCAATTGTATTGACACCATTTTCGGTGACAACCGTGTAATTATTGGCATCTTCGTCAAGCCAGGTTCCGGTGGGAGATGAAAAATCTTCGTATAAACCGGTTTGTGAAAAAGAATTATGATTAATGAGCAATAAAAACAAGCTCATAAACATTAATAAATGTCCATGTTTTCTCATATGGTTGTGTGTTTGTAGTTAAAAAATTAAATTAGTTATTGTAAAGCTATTAAAAAAAAATTAAAAAAATCATTATAAACCCAAAATAAAATAATGAAAATATTATCTCTGACAGGCAATTAGAATTCTAACAGCTCAGAATAAAGGATGAGAAGGTATTATTTATGAAGGGTTACAGGAAAATTCTATGATAGATAAATCCTAAAAAAATCTTACCTTTCGAAAAAGAAAAGTTGAAAATCTTGCTTAAAAAATGTAACAATTTCTAATTTTTTTCTGTTATAAAAGGTATACAATTTACCATTATCTTAAGTGATAAATTTATAGTTATGGAATCCATTAAAATCAGAGAAACAGATGAAACCCCGCTGGTGATACTTGATGCTGAACGTGAAGTTTTTGAAATATCAGGGCGTTCTCTTCCGGAAGATGTAAACCAATTCTATGATCCAATTCTAAACTGGCTTGATGAATATGCAAAAAGCCCATTAGCCAAATCAGTTTTTTTATTTAAGCTAACCTATTTTAATACCGCCTCATCTAAACTTGTACTTGATATTATGATGAAAATAGAGAACATGCATGATGCCGGACATGATGTATTGATCAAATGGCTTGTACCATTTGACGATGAGGATAATGAGGAGGCGGGAGAAGAATTTAAAGATATGTTGGATGTCCCATTTGAAATTACCATGTTGAATGAATAAGTAAATATTCCTGTAAGAATATGTGTAAAAAAAGAGGCTGTCTTTTCAGATAGCCTCTTTTTATTTTCCTCCTTACTAAAGGTAGTTTGATAGTTATAACGGCTATCCAGCAGAAGGATAGCCGTTATAAGTAAAAGGTTATTTAATGATAAATTTGTACATGAGCTGCTGATCTGCTGTTTGCATTTTCAGGTAGTAGAAACCAGGTTTAAAGCTATTTAAATCTATTCTATGCCTGTCGTTTTCCAGATTTACCGTTTTAACAATTTGTCCGGAACTATTAAATATAGTTGCATCAGCGCGGTTAAATTCTGCATCAACAAATATGTTTATGTGATCACGTGCCGGATTAGGGTACAATTTAACAGACATTGGATCCATAAAAACGTTACCATTATTTGTTGTCGTCTGCTCTGGCAATATCACTTTATTTATCACATGCACAACACCATTTTTCGCCATCAGGTCAGTAGCCGTAATGTGGCTGGTGCGGCCGTTTGGATCTGTGAGTGAGGGGCCACCTTCTAAGCTGAAGGTTATCACTTCACCAAACAAGGTAGTAGCCTCCAAACCTTCTTTTAAATCACCGGCCAGTACTTTTCCACTCAATACATGCATTTTCAACACGGCCTCCAGAGTTTCGTTGTCGATATCAGCAAGTGACTCAGCGCCTAACTCCTCTAAAAGATCACCGAAGGCTGCATTTGTTGGAGCGAAAACAGTAAAGGGACCTTCACCTGTAAGTACATCAATAAAATCAGTTTCAAGGCCTGTTCGGGTTAAAGCTTCTACAAGAATGCTAAAGTTATCATCGGAAGTGGCAATGTCTACCACGGTCTCAGGTGTCTGATCCGGTAAGATTACTTTATCAATCACGTGCACAACACCATTTTTCGCCATCAGGTCAGTAGCCGTAATGTGGCTGGTGCGGCCGTTTGGATCTGTCAGTGATGGACCACCGTCCAGGCTGAAGGTTATCATTTCACCAAACAAGGTAGTGGCTTCCATACCTTCTTTTAAGTCACCGGCCAGTACTTTTCCACTCAATACGTGCATCTTCAATACAGCTTCCAGTGTCTCTTCGTCAATATCATCAAGTGATTCAACACCTAATTCATGAAGCAGGTCTTCGAAGGCAGCATTGGTTGGTGCAAACACGGTAAACGGTCCTTCGCCTGTCAGTACTTCTATAAAATCGGTTTCAAGGTCGTCTTCTGTCAAGGCTTCAACCAGCAGGCTAAAGTTATCATCGGAAGTGGCAATGTCTACCACGGTCTCAGGTGTCTGATCCGGTAAGATTACTTTATCAATCACGTGCACTACGCCATTTTTCGCCATCAGGTCAGTAGCCGTAATGTGGCTGGTGCGGCCGTTTGGATCTGTCAGTGATGGACCACCGTCCAGGCTGAAGGTTATCATTTCACCAAACAAAGTAGTGGCTTCCATACCTTCTTTTAAATCACCGGCCAGTACTTTTCCACTCAATACGTGCATCTTCAATACAGCTTCCAGTGTCTCTTCGTCAATATCATCAAGTGATTCAACACCTAATTCATGA
>JBEPYD010000036.1:0-16812 GCA_041641575.1 Bacteroidales bacterium | reverse complement strand
GTGGCCGATTACCTCTTCAAAAATTTCCCTTATAAAAATGAAGGCTATTTAAGTCAGATGCGTTCTAAAATTGTGAAACGAAAATATCTGAATGCCCTGGCATTGAAAATAGGAATTGAGCAACATATTGTATCCAATACGAATAACCGTAACAATGCCAAGCATATTTACGGCGATGCTTTTGAGGCCCTCATAGGGGCAATTTATCTTGACAAAGGCTACCGCAAAACCCACAAGTTTATCGTAAATGAGATATTAAAAAAACATGTGAACCTCGAAAAACTGGAAGATTCAGAAGCAGACTTTAAAAGCAAGCTTATAGAATGGTCACAAAAAAGCCATGAGGATATCCTGTTTGAGAGTGAAGAAAAACATAAGGAAGATAATAAAATTCCTTATTATATTTGTTCCGTAATCATCAATGGTAAAGCCCTGGGTGTTGGAAAAGGAAATTCAAAAAAAGAAGCCGAACAAAGTGCTGCAGCGGCTACGCTTCAGGTAATAGATTCCCGGGAAGATGTAAATTAAAAATACAGGCTAATGCCTAAGAGAAAAGTCCACAAATTAGAAAAGTTTCCTGCTAAGAATCTCAATCTCTATGGTATTGCTGCTCATGAAAATGATTACCGCCTCTCATGGGCGCTCAACGATATCCTGCAAATATCGCTTAGCCGTGAGGCAGAGTATGTAATTGAAGATAAAAAGAGCAGCACCTGTAAAAGTTTTGCCCAATATACTTTTCACCATGAGGAAACCGGTCTCATATACCAGCTAATTGCCAATGTATCCTCTGAGGGTTATCTCCTCCCCTCCCATAAAACCATCGACTTTTTATTCATCGTGCAATTTGACACCGACAATCCTCCACCCCACAACCTCTTGCAACAAATAAAAGGTTCAGACATTATCCTTTCTGCCTTTGCCCTACCTGAAGACCTCGCAAAAAAGATTAAACTACCCGGATTCTAGAATCCTTTTCTTTTACTTCTTGTTAAACTTTGTTAAAGCCACCTTGGCTCAGCACAAGTATAACTATCTTTGTATTCTTATGAAGAACAGACACATCTGGGCACTTACCATTCTTATTACCATCGTGCTTACAGGCATCATCCTGGTGCAGGTTTGGTGGATAAATAATGCCATGGAGGTAAAGGAAGGACAATTTGACCGGCTTGTCTCTAGCCTTTTAACCGATGTTTCAGAGCAGATACAACGCGAGGAGACTGTTTTTGAGGTGATGAATGAGTTGTCAAATTCAGAGGATACCCTTGCGCCAATAAAGTCCGGCGTTCGGCTTACTTTTGATCAGAATGGACTCGTAAGGACTGATTCGGCTTTCAGCTATTTCAACCAAAATTCACAACAGATATTCTTTTCTGATACCTCGATGAATATCAACCGTGATGACTCATACCGAATGAACATCCGCAACAAGGAAAATTTACCACTTTCTCAATATTCATTCGATTTTTCTGCTGAGAAGATTCTTGAGGGCACTACTTTCCGGTCAAACATTACCGCCAAAATAACCAATAGGTATATATTGGTAGAAGATATTGTAGAAAAGCTCTTTCGTAATGATCTGGATTTGTCTGAACGGATTACACCTGAGAAGATAAACAGAGTTTTGTCCGCACAACTGAATGAAAAAGGAATAAATACTCCGTATGAATTTGCGGTAAGAAGGGATAATGGCAGCACGGTATTTACCTCGGCGGAGTTCAAACTCGGCAATGAGACTTATGTTACACGTCTTTTTCCTGATGACTTATTTGGAAACACCGGATCGCTGGTGGTATATTTCCCGGCGGAACGTGAATTTATCTTCAGTTCTATTGAATTAATGGCCATCACTTCCGCCACGTTAACCCTTATCCTTATCATTACCTCGGCGCTGACCCTGGTAATAATCTTCCGCCAGAAGAGATTGTCGGAAATCAAGAATGATTTCGTTAACAATATGACACATGAACTTAAAACACCCATATCCACCATTTCTCTGGCCTCTCAAATGCTTAATGACCCATCTATCCCTGATGAGAAAAAAGATTTGAACCAACTGGGTAAAATTATCGGAGATGAAAGCCGGCAACTTGGCCTCCAGGTGGAAAAGGTACTGCAGATGGCTATTTTTGACAAAGGCAAAGTGAAATTTAAATATACAGAACTAAATTTAAATGCCCTGACGCAAAAAATTGCAGACACATTTAAAATTAAAATAAATAAAAAATCCGGCCGTTTAACAGTGTTAGTCCCTGACGAAGAATTATTTATAAAGGCAGATGAAGTACACATCAGCAATGCCATATCAAACCTGCTTGACAATGCCATTAAATATTCGGCTGAAAGACCTGAGGTAGAAATTGAACTAAAACGGCGTAGGAATTATGCCACCATTAGGGTAAGCGATAAAGGAATTGGTATTAGCAAAGAAGAACAGAAAAGAATATTTGAGCGTTTTTACAGGGTAACCAGTGGTAATTTGCACAATGTTAAAGGATTTGGTCTGGGCTTAAGTTATGTCAAGTTTATTACTGAAGCGCATGGAGGAAATGTAAAGCTGATAAGTGAAACCGCGAAAGGATCAACATTTTTGCTTTACCTACCGCTGGATGAAGAAAAAAAATAGAAAACCAGTAACTTTGTATTTTATATAAATTCAGGATTATTATGGCCACACGAATTTTACTTGCAGAAGATGACGAAAACCTGGGATTATTGCTAACCCAATACCTTCAGGCAAAGGAATACAAAGTTGATCTCTACCGCGACGGGGAGCAAGCCTGGGAGGGTTTTCAGCAAAACAATTATGAAATTTGTGTGCTTGATGTAATGATGCCTTTAAAAGATGGATTTACCCTTGCTAAACAAATACGGGAAATTAATAATGCTGTGCCCATCCTTTTTCTTACTGCAAAATCAATGAAAGAAGATGTTTTTGAAGGGTTTGAAATTGGCGCTGATGATTATCTTACAAAGCCTTTTGAGATGGAAGAGCTCACCTATCGTATTGATGCCATTTTGCGAAGATCAAAAACTACGCCAGCACAGGACAGAAAAACCTTTAAACTTGGAATATACACGTTTGATGCCGATACTCAAAAGCTAACATCACCGGAAGGGGAAAAAAAGCTAACAACCAAAGAAGCCGGATTGCTGCATTTGCTCTGCCTGAATAAAAATGATGTACTTGACCGGAATGAAGCACTTAAAAACGTCTGGTATGACGACAGCTACTTTAATGCCCGCAGCATGGATGTGTATATAACCAAACTAAGAAAATACCTGAAAGAGGATGAGCGCGTGCAAATTATGAACATCCATGGTAAAGGATATAAAATGCTGGTGCAGGAATAAAAAAGCAACTTTTCTTCGAAATATCAAAACTTCAACCTTACCTGAACAGATACATCGCTGCGCTTATTTCCTGCAATACGGTTGAGCCCGGAGCTAATTTCATCTCTGTGGGTATAGGTTGTAACAGCATACCGCGCCCACATATCAAGATATGGCAAGGGCGAATATTTTGCCAGAATATAAAACCTGCTGCCTTCATCAAACAAAGCCGGAATGGAGAAAGAATATAACACATTGTGTTCGTACGTGTAAATGCGACTTTCAAATCCTTCCGTATCAAAAAGTGCATAGCGCAGGGTAAAATCAATTTTTGCCAACGGATGCAATTTCACATCCTGGTAAAGTAAAAACCCTTTCTGTCTGTCCTGTTCCTTTTCATAATGCGAAATCTCCAGCCGGTTCCCCACGGTTAACCAATCAAAAGCCTGGTAGTTATAATTGATCCGGTAATGTGATTTAGCCCGCTCCGCCAAATAATCAATTCCACTGGTTTCAATAGCAGCATTCTCCTCTTTGCTTTCTTTTTTATAGCGCAGGTATATTTGAAAATCCCTTGAAAAAGCATAATCCGCCTGCACCAGGTAATCAAAGCCCGACGATGGTGCATCTGTGCGAAACTTAAGCCATGGAAATTTATACACATCAAAGTAAGCCGATACATGCATATTTTTCAAGGGTACCAACTCCAAACCTGTATAAAATCCCTTTTCATTACTTGTAGCCGAACGTTCTCCAAATCCGGCACCTACAGGCGTGTAGTATGCACGCGAATAATTCCGGTAAAGTGCAGCCACGGAAATTTGCGGGTTAAACCTGTAATGCATGCCGCTTAGCAAAGCCAAAGCACCTTTGCCAGACATAGCAGCTTCGCCAAAGAATGAAACACCTTTTACTAAAAAGTGATAATCCAGTCCCACATTCAGGTTTTCATTGGCAGGTGTGGAAAATCTGTCTGCCGGATGGTTATCTGGCTCAAATACAGCACTTATTTTTTGGTGCGATACCGTAAGCCCGGTTCTGAATTTTAGTGTATTAAAGGTTATATTACCTCCGATAAACTGCTCACGCACAGCATCCTCATCAGCTACTGCGCCAGGCGTGGCATGCAATCCGGTGGCCTGCAATGATGATACCTGCGGTAGGTCTTCCGCTAATGTGTCAGCTCCTGAAAGGTTGGCATCAATATTTTTTGAAGAATAAAAAAAAGTAAAATCTATATTTTCTGACAGGGAGGCTGTTACAGCCGCTCCTCTGAAAAAGCGATTTTCATCTGTGCTGGAATATTTAGTAATCCCCATTGGCGTTTTTTTAACATTGATGGCCATGGGAGATTTTGAAAATGAAAAACCAGACCACAATGCAAGTCCCTGCCCAAAACGTGCCTGAAAATCGCCAAGAACAAGCGTCTTTAAAATACCTGCATCACTAATCTGGAGGTATGCTGAATAATAATCGAAGCCATAAGGATTTGATCCGGTAAAAAATTCTTCCCCGGGGTCCTTCTCTGCAGTAAAGCCAAACCTGAGCCGGTTCCGGTAATTATATCCATACCGGGTATAATACCTCTGCGGATCCCCAAGGTATCGGGCGTTTGGCCTGACCTTAAGGAGTGAATCACTGGCATCAGTGTATCCCTCCTGTTCTTCAAGAACAATTTGTGTGCGCAAAAAAAGCTGATGTCGTCCATATTTGAGCGCATTTTTAAAGTTCAGTTTTTCAGCTTCAGCAGATTCTTCAATCCGGACAAAAGGCTCCACCATGGCCACAAGCGCATGGTCAAAACCCGGTACAAACAACAATTCCGAAATGCTCTTGAATTTACCAAACGTGTTACGGTATTGCAGAAGACTTTGTATCTGAAAATCAGTGAGCATGTATAATCCTGCCAAATCAGAGTAAGCGGCAGTATTTATATTCAGCGGAGCAAGCGACAAAGACACCAAATCATCGTAAAGGGCATCGGGTTGAACCTCTGCTTCCCCTGCCTCAACTATTTCATCCACTATTTTTTCCACAACAGATTCTATTTCTGTTTCCTGCGAAAATGACAATTGAGGCAGAAAACACAGTATTCCAAAATATATTAACTTCTTACCTGAATGCATATTGCAAACTAAAATGAGGGGTAAACCCCAGTGCTGGATGATTGGTAAACGCCAGATCAAGGGTTACATTCCACCGGCTGTAACCTATACCAAAAGTAGAATATACCGGTTCCGTTGAAATACCTGCACGCACAAAAAAATCATCAAGCAATTCCGCTTCCAGGCCTGTTTTAAATCTTGCCTTATAATCAAGTGATTTTTCTGCCTCGCCTGTCAGGGTTACTTTTTCATAAAAGGTATAGCCGGCACCAATGCGTACAATTGCCGGAAGAGGATCATCAGGAAAATCATCATAAGTGGCACGGATGGGATTAAAGATATGTGCACCCAGCCATAAATTCTCCACCGGTGTAGCCAAAATACCTCCTTCAAAAGTTACCGTGCCTGTATTGCCATAACCATCGGCAACAAATGTATTAAAATAGTTGAGCTGCACACCTGCAGCAAATTTCTCACCCAACTTTTTACCATATGAAATTCCTGCCTTGCTTTCATTGTAAAGGGAATAACCAAAATAGGTGTAACTGACTCCAAAAGTACCGGCATTTACAGGCAACAGAAACGCAAAAGATTGTAAGCCATATTCTTTTACCAGAAACCGGTTTTCATGATGAAATCCTGCCGTTATGTGATCAATATACGCTATCCCGGCCTGGTTATGAAAGGTTGACCAAACATCGCGGTGGATAACAGCTGCATTGGCCATGGATGCAGCCCTTGATCCTACCGGACGATTATCAGCATGGACCTGCGATGGGTAAAATAAGAACAGCAGGGACACCAAAAGTAAGCAGCCCCAACTCCTTTGTAAACTGTCTGTTTTGCATGACTTCATCATGCGCTGAAGTTTTGGTTTTAGTGTAAAGATAATATCCAAATTGCATTAAATCAAATGTTGCAGGATAAAAAGCCATCAAACCATAATACACAGTACTTGCTAAAACCTGAATTAAACTTTTTTCAGACCCCGTTTAATACGTAATTTGCACCTCTGTTTCCACTCCAACCTCTATCTTTAGAATAATTTTCCCATTTTTGTGATTTAGATCAGCGGTTACATTATCTGTTGTAACCACTGCAGGATTAACTGCCGTTCCATCAAAAACAAAATGCTGCACTCCCGGAGATGAGGTATAGCTAATTTTTCCGTTACCGGATTCAAAATTGTAGATGGGTGAAGATGATTGGGTAATGGAAAATTCAGCATCATCTGCAGGTAGCACAAAAGCAGCATGCGTGCTATACGGCTTATTCAAATCAAGATGAACAGTTAAAATGTCATTTTCAATGTGATACGGTGCATGTAGCAGCATCTTAATTTTATTGCTGTCAATTTTTGTTTTTACGGGGACAGATCCTGCAGGTGTGCTGGAAAACCCAATAATTTGTCCGGCGCCGGCATCAGCATTTAAGTGAATATAGATTTCAGGAGAATCTCCTACTTTACCCAAAACTTCAGGGGCAGTTTCTGTTAAAAAGGGTAAAACCATATTTACCGCCTGCACTGTTTCACCTACATTTAATCGTTCTTCTTCAGTCATCAAGCCAAGTTTACCCCAAAAGCCGTGTCCGGAAATAAGTGAAGTATTCACATTATAATCCTGTGAACCTTGAAGATTGTGAGGATAATTGGCATAGGTAAATAATTCCAGGGGAATAATACCGGCAAATTCGTTTGGAATGGTACGCATGGATTGGGTGCGGTAAGGCCCGTAGTCGTTATAGCCACTGGCACCATTGTTCATCCAGAATAATTTTCCCTGGCTCAAAGGTGCCAGCCCGTTCATCACGCGACGGGCCTCGGTAAGGTCAACTTCAATAATTAACTCCGGGGCATAATCAGTGAGTTCTTTCATAGCTTCTGTAACATAAATGGGCAGCAGGTATTCATACCGGGCACGTCTTTCTTCAGGGGAATATTCCTCTGACCCATGGTGCAGGTCAGGTAAAGTGCTGAAAAAAGTATTAATCGCATCCCATTTAAAAAAATCTGCCCCCTGATCGATAAGCCATTTACAATCTTCGATAAACATCTGCTGGTAATCGCTTACCATATCAAAAGCATGATGTCCCCATTGCGCCTGGATCGGATTGCCGCGTGAATCTTTTATTATCCATTCCGGATGTTCTTTGTAACGATTTGTAGTGCTATCTATGGTGGGTGGCGAAAGCCAGATTCCTAATTTCATTCCATGTTCATCAAGCTTTTCTTTTATGGGCTTCAGGCCGTTGGGTAACCGTACAGGATGTGGTTTCCATATCCCAAAGTTTTTTTGCCAACCATCATCGAGCACAAAAATATCTACACCAAGCTGCGATGCATACTCAATCTCCCTAAAGATATTCTCATAGTTCAAAACATCTCTCAATTCTTCTGATGCTCGCTGCATGCCCCAGGTGTTATAATAAAATTCCGGCTTACGGGATGCAGGTTTTTCAGTTATCTTATTGAGTAGATAATCACGAATGAGATATTTACTGCTGTCAAGCGTATTGCCGGCATGCGTAAAGTGGGCAAACCATACGGTTTCAAATGGCTTTTCATTACCATATTGCTCACCATCAAGATATACACCCCGCAGTGCATCAACTCCGGCAATTATTGTACTGTCGTTGTTTTGAAAGGATTTTAAGCCCAGAAACATAAAATCGCTGTCCTTGATTTGAAAATCGAAAACCCCTTTTGTACCCTGCATGGCATCAACAATACGACCATCGTCAGGAACTTTGCTTTGATCAAGCATTCCATTAGCATTGTCCTGCGATGCATGCTCATAAGCGAGGCCAAAAGTAAATTCAGGGGTTTCGGTTAAAAGAAATGGCCCCTTGTGAAACCTGGTTTCTGACTGTAAAGTACGCGTATTTACCTGAGGATAATACATGTGGTTTGATTTGCCCGGAGGATCAGATTTCCTGGCAAAGGTAATGTGCTTTAGATTCCAGCTGGCCATTTGAATCTCTGTGGATTTTGCACCGGATAAATCCCCGGTATGAACTGCATATTGGGGAAAACGAAAAAAGAGACTGTCATTTTTTTTGTTCAGTGTAAAATTTTTTTTCCCACTTCCGATAATCTCAAGCTTCTCTCGAATAAGTGTGCCTTCATCGAAAATTTGCTGAAATATTTTTATTTGCAAACCTTCCAGAGCGCCTTTGGAAGCAGTATATGAAAGAACATGCTCAGTTCCATCATTTGGCATGTTACGGGCAGTAACACCTGCAAATTTCCAAATTGAATCACTTGCAGTAATCAATTCATTGTCAATTATGAAAGCAAAATAAGGAACCTGGGAATCTGTACCTGCAAGATTTTTCCCTGTATCATCATAAATTTTCACATTCAGCGGGCCTGCTTCCGGGCTTTGCGAAATAAATTCTTTACGAATACTGGAATTTTCAAGTACATAAGCTTGCTGCTTTTGGGTATTCCGGCCATCCGGTGTGCATGCGGAAAACAGAATAATCAGAAAGAAAATAGAAAGTCCGGGAGCAAATGTCTTCGTCATAATAATATTTTGTTAGTGTTATACTGGAGGGAAATATTAATCCTTTAATTTTTGATACTTCACAAATATAACAAAGTTGGTAATAATGCATATTTAATGCCCGTCTATAAAGTGTGAATTGAGCTCTATGCTTGATGTAAAACAGACGTCTATTTTAGTAAATATCTATTTTTCCCCTTTCGCAAGCTCCTGGATATTTGCGGGACAGGCTTTGAATTCGAACTTTCTGCTTTCTGGACTGATTGTTTTAGTGAATGTTAAATCCAGGGTATTCAGAATTCAGATTCATTTAATTCGTCCCCCTTCATACAAAATAGCCTTAAAATTTGTACTTTCGCAACAATGTATTTAAAGCATTAGATATTCTATCAGAACTCCTTTAGATAATCTGAATAAACCTGATATTTTGAAAAAAGTAAAAATTTTAGATAAAGAATTTGCAGTATCCATATCTTCCGAAACTATCCAGCAAAAAATAGAACAACTTGCCCAGCAAATGAACGACAATTTGGCAAATGAAGATGTTATTTTTTTAGGCATCCTGAATGGTTCCTTTATGTTTGCTGCAGATTTATTCAAAAAAATATCCGTACCCTGCCGCATTTCATTCTTAAAATTAGCTTCATACCAGGGCAGCTCCTCATCCGGACAAATTAAACAGCTAATTGGATTAAACGAAAACCTGAAGGATAAAACTGTTGTAATTCTTGAAGATATTGTGGATACCGGACTAACTATCGAAGTAATCATCAAGCAATTGAAAGGTTATGATCCCAAAGCCATACATACGGCAACCCTGCTTTACAAGCCAGATGCATCTGTGAATGGGATTGTTCCGGATTATGTTGGTTTTGAAATTCCAAACGATTTTGTTGTGGGTTACGGTCTTGATTATGATGGATACGGAAGAAATTACGGAGATATTTATACCCTGGTTGAAGACTCTGATAACAATTAACCATTAAATATTTATAATTATGTTAAATCTTGTATTATTCGGCCCTCCGGGAGCAGGCAAAGGAACCCAATCTGAAAAACTAATTGAAAAATATGGCCTTGTGCATCTTTCCACCGGCGATATTCTGCGCGGAGAATTAAAAGCTGAAACAGAACTGGGCAAAGAGGCCAGGAAATATATGGATAAGGGAGCATTGGTGCCCGACGAGGTTGTGATAGGCATGATTGAAAATAAGCTGGATAAAAACGAGAATGCCAAAGGATTTATCTTTGATGGTTTCCCACGAACAGTAGCCCAGGCAAAAGCCCTGGATAAATTATTGACAGAGAAAAATACCGGCATCACAGCCATGCTTGCTCTTGAGGTAGAGCATGATGAGCTGGTAAAACGCTTGCTGAACAGGGGCAAAGATTCCGGCAGGGCAGATGATAAGGATGAAAGCATTATTGAAAACCGTATTAAGGTTTACCATGATGAAACCTCCCCCCTTATTGATTATTACAAAGCGCAGCAAAAGTTTTACGGCATAAAAGGCACAGGTTCAATAGATGAAATATTTGAGCGTCTTTGCCAGGTTGTTGATTCACTAAATTAAACCTTCTTAAAAGCTTCCATGGCCGAAAATAATTTTGTTGATTATGTAAAAGTTTTTTGCCGTTCGGGTAAGGGTGGCGCGGGATCCACCCACCTGCGCCGGGAAAAATTCGTACCCAAAGGCGGACCCGATGGCGGAGATGGCGGCCATGGAGGAAATGTTATTGTGCAAGGCAACAGCCAGTTATGGACATTGCTGCACCTTAAATATAAGCGGCATATCTTTGCTGAAAACGGAAACCCCGGTTCTTCGGCACTTAAAACAGGAGCCAGTGGCAAAGATGCCATTATAGAGGTTCCCCTGGGCACGGTGATGAAAGATGCTGAAACCGGTGAAGTGCTGTTTGAAATTACCAAAGACGGGGAAAAATACACTGCAGTCCCCGGTGGAAGAGGCGGACAGGGAAACGATCATTTTAAATCGGCAACAAACCAAACCCCCCGCTACGCACAACCGGGAGAACCCGGCCATGAAGGGTGGTATATCCTGGAGCTAAAAGTATTGGCAGATGTGGGTCTGGTGGGTTTTCCCAATGCCGGAAAATCCACACTTCTTTCTGTAATTTCAGCAGCCAAACCCAAAATAGCTGATTATCCCTTTACTACCTTAACACCCAACCTGGGAATAGTGCAATACCGCGATCAACGATCATTTGTAATGGCAGACATACCCGGAATTATTGAAGGTGCTAATGAGGGAAAGGGTCTCGGCTACCGGTTTCTGCGGCATATTGAGCGAAATGCCATGCTGCTTTTTATGGTTCCTGCCGATAGCCCCGAGATTACAAAAGAATATGCTGTTTTGCTTCATGAACTTGGGGCATACAATCCGGAGTTGCTCGATAAGAAAAGAATTCTTGCCATTACCAAGTCCGATTTACTCGATGAAGAGCTGGTAGAAGAGATAAAACCAACACTACCAAAGGATATTCCTGTAGTATTTATTTCGTCGGTGGCACAAAAAGGCCTTGCAGCATTAAAAGACCTTATATGGGAGGAAATGAATAAATCAGAATTTGATGCTTGACAAAATTTCTGCGTTAGATACCAAATTATTCCTTTTTTTAAACGGACTACATTCCCCCTTCTGGGATAACCTGATGTGGTATTTCAGCGGAAAATACTCCTGGGTTTGGCTTTATGCTTTACTCCTTGCATACCTGGTTTACCTGTTCAAATGGCGGTCAGTTGTGATCATTCTGGGTGTGGTGCTCGTAGTAACATTGGCAGATCAAATTTCTGTAAAGCTATTCAAAGATGTTTTTGAACGGCTGCGGCCATGCCATAATCCGACTATCAGTCATCTGGTGCATACAGTAAACGATAAATGCGGGGGCAGGTTTGGCTTTGTCTCATCGCATGCCAGCAATACGTTTGCAGTGGCGGCCTATCTTTTATTCTTTATACGCAAACAATGGTTCAGCATTTTTATGCTTGGCTGGGCATTGCTTGTTTCATACAGCCGTATTTACCTTGGGGTGCATTATCCGGCAGATGTTTTTGGCGGAGCAATTCTGGGAATAGTCATCGGGTGGTGTATCTATTACCTGGTTAGGAAACTCTTACCCCTCATCTATAAAAAGCATCGTAATACAGCATAAGTCTACTCCTGTGCCCATCGCTTAAAAGTCACATTAAACCGGGCGCCTTTTCCGGGTTCACTTTCACACCAAACTTTGCCATCCATGGCTTCAACATATTTTTTCACAATTGATAATCCCAATCCGATAGATTTCTCTCCCCCTGTGGGTTTTGCACTAAGCAACTGAAACTTACCAAAAAGCTTCTTCATATCATCGTCGGTGATTCCCGGACCCTGATCTTCGACAACTACGCGGGCATGGCCGTTCTCTTCAAACATGCTAATAAAAACCTCTGAGTCTTTAGGCGAAAATTTTATGGCATTAGACAAGAGGTTCTCAAAAACCTGCGCAGTATAACCTTTATCAAGTTCCACAGCCACATCTTTGAGGGCAGAATTGATCTGAATATTCTTTTTACCGGCAACAGGAAGATAATTACACTCCACCGCCTTTAGAATAGAAGCCAGGTTTACTTTTTCTTTCTTCAAATTTATTTCGTGCGCCTCAACAACCCTAATGTCAAGAATTTTAGATATCATCTTATTCATTCTCCAAAGGGCTTTCAACATGTAATCGAGGCTTTCTATCTGATCCTCTGTTAAATTTTCTTTATCATCTTTCAGGGTACGTGCAATGGACAGCGAACTTGTAAGTGGATTGCGTAAATCATGTGCAATGATACCAATGAGATGATTCTTTTCATTGTTTATTTCAATCAACTCATCATTCTTGGACTGTATTTGGTTTTTTTGTTTTTTAATGCTTTCATTCGCCACTTTTAAGTCAGCAGCCTGCTTTTCAATTTGCTCATAGGCAGATGCGTTTTCAATGGCTATCATGGCATACACCGCTATGTTCCGCAGGATGTTGACATGGTAATTATTAAACGCGTTCTTTTTGAAGCTTTGAACGGTAATTACGCCCAGGGGCCTGCCACTGCTAATCAAAGGCAGGTAAATGATACTATGTGAATTTTTAGTGGTTTTTGATGGCAGCATTTCCGGGAAAAAGCGCTTATATTCAGTGAAATAATCATTTATAAGAATATCCTCCCGGTGTTCAAGACAATACACCGCCAGCCGCTGCCGTTCATCCATTGAATACGAGATATCCGGCACCTTAACATCTTCTTCTACTACACCTGTAAAATGTATTTCCTTCTTCTTTTCATCGTATATCCCAATACCAAATGACGAAGCATCCATTATATTATGAATGGCATTGTAAACCGTGTCGTTAATTTTCGCCACTGTAAGCTTGGCGGTAATCACCTGACCTATTTCAGTCAACCTCTCCAGGTCATTCAGTGATTGTTTAAGTTTTTCTGCCTGGCTAATGATTTCTTCTTTCTGCTCCTCAAGCTGCCGGTTGTTATCTTCTATTCGTTCTTTCTGCACCCGAATTTCATGTGTTTTTCGGGCAACCAGCTGTTCCAGGTATTTTTTCTTATCCTTGATAGCTTTAAGCCTCATCCGGAAAAGTGTGTAAATAAGTATTATAATGAGTAAAAGCACCAGTATACGAAACCACCATGTGGCATAAAAAGGGGGCGATATCTGGAAATCATATGCGATGGGTTCATTCCATTTGCCTTCGCTGTTAGCTGCACGCAAGAGAAAAGTATAGGCACCCGGACTGAGATTGGTAAAGGTGGCTGAACGCTTAAAAGATAAGGGAGACCATTCTTCTTCAAGACCTGTTAATTGCCACTGAAACAATATTTTTTCAGGCACCTGGTAACTTATTCCTTCAAAATTAAAAGTAATGTTATTCGAATGGTGCGGAAGTATCAAACCGCTGGGTAGCCCCGACCATTTGTCCAAAGAATCATAATAATCCTGGTATTTATCACGGGTCCAGTCTACAGGTTCATAAAATAACTCAATAGCCCGCATATTGGTAATGGGTGGATTTGTTTCCCAATCTTCAGATTCCGGAAAATATTGCATTACACCTTTAATGGTGCCAAACCATAAATTGCCATCATTATCAACATAATTGGCTTTACCATTATTTTCAATCCCAGTGAATCCGTGATGCTGGTCAAAAGTGCGCCAGCTAGTGATATTCCCGCTGGCATCCAGTGAGATTTTATCCACACCATGCTGCGTCCCTGCCCATAAATTGCCCTCATGATCAATGAGCAGAGAATAAATATTATCACTTGACAATTTGCTATTGGATGGATTGTAAACAATAAAAGTATCATTATCCATCTTCAGCAGGCCTTGCTCATAAGAGGCAAACCAGTAATTCCCGGCCGAATCTTCAACAGCCTGCAATATCCAATCAGCGCCATCCTGTTTATTATAATAATCAAAAGAACCATCACTGTATTTGGCGATGTTTTCATTAGAACATACCCACATATCTCCTTTAGAGTCGAAATAAAGATAATGAATGAAATTATCAGCCAGGGTATCGGTTTGATAATTTAGTTTGCTGGAAATACCATCTTTAAATCTGTATAAACCATCATATTGCAAACTAAAATAATACTCATCCTTGTTATTTTTTTGCATATAGGTAATGCGGTCCAATGGGCTGAGATTAAATCTGTCTTTCACATTATAAAAAGCCCCGTTTCTATACTCATATATATTCAAAAAACCTACTATCAGGAGCTTTCCATCCTCCAGGGGTATTAGATTTACAAGATTATTTAAAAAAGGATATTCTTCAATGGTGAACGGATAATATCGTGTGCCGTCATATTTCACAAGACCGCCTCCCTGTAAATGGAACCAATAATCCCCTTTACTGTCCTGGGTAATTAACCGAACAATATTACTATTAATAACATCATTAAAATTATGTGCTAAAAATCGTTTCTTACCGTATTTTATAAGTCCTCCGGCGCTTAGGCCAAACCACATATTCCCTTCATGATCCTCTATCATGGGACCTGCAAAATTACTGGGAAGCACATTTGATGAATTGAACCAGGAAGATTCTTCTTCACTGATTAGGAGAATACCCGCTGTTACGGTTGTAAACCACAGCTTCCCTGTTGAATTTCGCATAATTTCAAAAATTCTGACTTTGGGAAAGTTCTCCGGAAAATTCTCAGCTTCTATGAATCTATTATTATAAAAAATTTTAATCGTATGTTCTTTCTCTGGTATAATACTTCGGCACCATATGCTGTCTCCCTCCTGATGAATGGGAATTATAATTTCATCGTCAGATTTTTTGTATTGTTCAATATCTGAGCGAAACAGCGAGTCGTTATTGAATTCATAAAGCGTTTTTTGGGTACTAATTAACATTCCTCCATCCTCTTTTAACAAAAAGTTATAAGTTGGATTATGATTAAAATATGCAGCGTATGGATTTTTGGATTCCTTCCCTTTATCGGTAAAATTTATTAATGTATCCGTCTGTTTATCATGATAATAAAGTTCATATTGGGAACGATTACGAACCACGTTCATCCAAATTCTTTGATTATTATCTTCTTTTAATGAGATTACGCGTATGGTTCCATTCTGTGACCTGATGGGATATGAAACGAAATGCTGTCCGTCAAAACGGGTTATGCCCGTACTGCTACCAATCCAAAGTATATGATCATCATCTTCGTATAAGCTTGTAATAATGTTATCTGGCAGGCCATCCGTTTTATTGTAAACTTCAAATTCCTTTCCATTAAACCTTGCCAATCCTCCCCCGTTGGTACCAACCCAGATGGCCCCGTCGTGCGTTTGAACCAAAGCATAAATTTCTGATTGTGGCAGACCGTCTTCAATTGAAAACGATTCAAAACCAGAATTCTGCCCGTATCCTGACAGCATCCAGTAAAAACTAAAAAAGAAAAAAGTCCAAAATTTATACTTCATTCTGCTTAAAATTCACACATAAAAAATTGCCTAACCCGGAATCCAATCTATCAAAAACTATACAAATAACGACAAGTAATTGATTAAATTATACAAAAATAATAATGGTAAAAATTCAGTCACCCAGGCAGGTGCCCACTTCGCGCGCACTCAATATCCATTCATGATCTAAAGGCACCGTTTTTCTTTTGCCTACCACTTCTTCCAGGGGAACAGGCACCGTGGTATTGCCACTGGCTGCCACCATTATTCCGGATGTTCCTTGCTGAATGTAACGCGTGCATGCGGTACCAAGCCTGGTAGCCAGCAAGCGGTCAGCGGCAGAGGGCGTCCCTCCCCTTTGCAGATGCCCCAGAATGGTCACCCGTGCTTCAAGGTTGGTAAGCCTTTCCAGCTCACTGGCAAGCTTTATTGTATTTGTACTACCGGCATTTTTTAGTTGCTTTATACGGGCTTTTACTTTTCGGGCTTCATCTTTCTTACCTTCTTCTTTAAGGTTGTACACTTTTGTCTCCAGATTTTTAATCTGGGTCTGCATTTTGGAAGAAACGGCACCTTCTGCCACAGCTACAATGCTAAAGGAGGATCCACGGCGCTGTCTGTTCAATATCGATTCCGCCACCACATTGATGTCATAAGGAATTTCCGGAATAAGAATTACATCTGCGCCACCGGCCACTCCTGCACCCAAAGCCAGCCATCCGGCCCTGTGGCCCATAATTTCCACCACAATGATGCGATGGTGGCTGTGTGCCGTGCTGTGCAGGCGATCGATGGCTTCAGTGGCCACACCAAGGGCGGAATCAAAGCCAAAGGTAATGTCTGTCATGGCAACATCGTTATCGATGGTTTTTGGCAATGTTATTACAT
>JBEPYD010000035.1:0-17017 GCA_041641575.1 Bacteroidales bacterium | reverse complement strand
GTAAGAATTCATTTACATCAGTAGAATCAACCGGTGTTGTTTTTCCCGGCTTTTCGCGATACCTGAATATTTCATAGCCACGAAGTTCAGAGCACTCTTTAATCATTTTTACGAATTTTTTATTCATAATGTTGATTTTACGCATTTTCTGACTTTTGGCTTTGTATTCAAAATGGATGCCTTCCTCATCTATTTGCATGTGTTTGCGACGTAATGTGGTAAGTCCGTAGGTGCCGTTTGCCTGAAGGTAGTGCTGATTCCCTATCCGGGAGTAGGTTTCATCCAGAATACCTATCACCAGGGCAATTACTTTCTTGCGTGGCCAGCCTTTTCTTTGCAACTGTTTCTCTACTTCCCTGCGAATCAGGGGTAGTTTATTGGCAAAGTCTTCCAGCTTTTCAAATTTATTTTGTTGGCGTATCATCCGCCATTCATCATGATAAATGTATTGTTTTCTTCCTTTAACATCTTTCCCGGTTGCCTGAAGATATCCATGGGGCAGGGGGCAAATCCATACATCGCTCCATACAGGAGGTATTGTTAGCTGTTTAATTCGCTTAATGATATTGTTATCCTTAATTCTATTGCCATCCTCATCAAGATAGCTGAAGCCTTTGCCATACTTTTTTCGTGTAAAGCCAGGGTATTCATCACTGGAATGCACCAATCCGGGGCTGTTCATGTCCATTTTACTCTTCATAAATATCAATATGCAATTCCGGATATTTAAACCTATTTTTATGCCAATTCAGAAAATGATAAACAAAGAGGTTGATTTCTATGCTACAAAACTTAATAAACTTATTCATTATGAATGGTATAGATGCGTTCATTAAAGAAGTGAATGAATTTGGCTGATGGTATTAAATTATTTTTACTACCAGGAAAACAAAGTTTTGGGTAGATTTCTCTACATTTAAAACGATACGGGGGGAATATGGAAAAGGCAATTCACCTTAAAAACCATTTTCACCTGCACCAGGGGCTGTTTATGCATGCTTTTCAGCGAATGCTTTAAAATTCTTCATATATTTCATGGATTGCTTTTTAAATGCCCCCGGCATAAAAAAAGCAAAGACTTTCATGAATCCCTTAAAATGAAATTCCTGTGCGGAAGTATATTTAGTTTTATTTTCCGGCGCAGGGGAGAAGCTTTCGCTTAATATGTTGTAAACCTTATCCGCTTCATAGATAAAAGTAAATTCATGAGGTGGATTTTTCACTTTAACGGTCTCTTTCATCTCAATGATTCGTTTTCCCATATGGAATTTTAATTTTGCTGTAGATCCCACTTCACGGGGCATGCCTTTCAAAGATTGAAATTCTTCCAATCCTTCCATCCAGTGTTGCAGGTTTTCTGTACTATCATATAAATCTGTAACACGATCAACCGGGGCATCTATTATTATGTCTAATGAATATTTCATAATCAAGCCTTATAAAAAAATAACATGAGAAATTGATTTACTGTAAATTAACATTCGGGGTAAGCAATTGTTTGTTTACGTTTTTGAAGATTTTTATAGCTTTGGTAACTTTTCACTTATCTGATTTTTACCTTTAATAAAATCAATCAAAATAATATGATTTTTTTTATCCTATTCGAAGATAGAAATGTATATTAGCATGCGATAAATTAAAAACAGTAAAGAATAATACATAATATAAATCTAATATTATGAAACAGAAAGCTTTTATTGGAATTTCCGCAATGGGTTTAATTGGATTTTCCTGTCAAATTCCGGAAAATGATAAGGTAGATAAAACAACCTTAGAAAAGCCCAATTTCATTGTCATTTTATGTGATGATTTGGGTTATAATGATGTGGGTGCTTTTGGCGCAACCGATATCAAAACACCACATCTGGACCGAATGGCGGCTGAAGGAATGAAATTAAGCTCATTTTATTCGGGTTCTCCTGTATGCAGTCCTTCACGTGCTGCATTAATGACGGGTAGATACCCGGAACGTATGGGTGTAAATGGTGTTTTTTTTCCTGAAAGTCTTACCGGTATGCCTGCAGAAGAAGTTACGGTGGCAGAAGTATTAAAAAAACAAGGTTATATCACTGGCCATGTGGGCAAATGGCATCTGGGACATCTGCAAAAGTTTCTCCCGCTTCAGCAGGGATTCGATGAATATTTTGGAATACCATATAGCAATGATATGGAAAGCGTAGTTTACATGCGGGGAAATGAAGTTGAAGCTTTTGAAGTTGACCAGCGTTACACAACCCAAAAGTATACAGAAGAAGCCATCGACTTTATGCAGGAACACAGGGAAGAACCTTTCTTTTTGTACCTGGCCCACAGCATGCCTCACGTGCCTATTTATGCCTCACCTGAGTTTGAAGGTCGTTCGGAACGCGGATTGTACGGCGATGTAATTGAAGAAATTGACTGGAGTGTAGGGCAGATATTGAGCCAACTGGACAGTTTAAACCTGGATGAGAATACCCTTGTGATTTTCACCAGCGATAACGGCCCATGGCTTGTAATGCGGGAACATGGCGGATCAGCCACCCCTTTACGCGAAGGAAAACAATATACTTTCGAGGGTGGGGTTCGGGTTCCGGCCATTGCATGGTGGAAGAAACAAATTGCTCCCGGATCTGAGTATAAAGGTTTGGTAAGTATGATGGATATTATGCCAACTCTTGCAGCTATTTCAGGGGCTGAACTTCCAGATGTTCCAATAGATGGCGTGGATATAACAGATGTTCTGAAAGGGAATGGAGAAAGAATTCCCCAGGAATTGTTATTTTATTACCTGGGTGATCTGAGAGGCTACCGCGATGGAAAGTGGAAGTTGAAATTGCCATTTGATGGTTCAGAACCAGTAATATGGAAAAAGCATGTAGACCCCCATCCTTTACTCTTAACTAATTTAAATGAAGATTTGGGAGAGCGAAAAAATCTTGCTGCTGAATATCCGGAAGTTGTAGAGCGTTTAAAAACCAAAATGGATAGCGCGGTGGAATCACTGGGACCTTTACCTCCTTCACTTATGGTGCGCACCCCCGCAGATGAAAGTCACTTTGATTATCTGAGGGATAAGTATGGTGAGGATTTTTATTACTTCGATTGAAATTGACATAAAAGGATGCCAAAACCGGTAAATCATCTTTACCGGTTTTTTATTTTCTTACGGATTTCTTTATTGATAGGTAGGGTAAATTTGAATATACTTCCGGCATTAGGTGTGCTTTCTACCCATATGTTTCCTTTGTGCATCTCAATAAAGTCTTTACAAAGCAGCAATCCCAGGCCCGTACCTCTTTCAGAGGATGTACCAGACGAAGAGTAATTTACATCTACACGGAAAAGTTTGTCAATATCTTCTTTTGAAATGCCTATACCATTATCGGCTACCCATATCTCAATATAATCCTGCTCATAGTGAGCTGAAACAGTAACCTGGCCATTTTCATGGGTGAATTTTATGGCATTGCTCAACAGATTTCTCATTATGGTAAGTACCAGGTCTTTGTCTGCAAATACAGGTGTGTCTTTTTCCACAAGATTAACCAGTTCTATGTTTTTTTGCAGGGCATTTATTTCCAGGAGCGTAAAAATGTTAACTACTGAACTAAATAAATCAAACGTTTCAGGCTTAAATGCTACTTTATCCCTTTGTGATCTGGACCAGTCAAGAATATTTTCCAAAAGGGCATACATTTCATGAGAAGTATTATTAATAATGGTAGCATACTTTTTAATGTTCTCGTCAGGATTATTCTGTACCCTTTTAGCCAGTATTTCAGAAAACCCTAAAATAGCATTAAAGGGGTTTTTAAGATCGTGGCCAATGATAGAGAATAATCTGTCTTTAGTAGCATTCAGTAATTTAAGCTCAGAAGAAGTTTCGTTTAACTGCTGTATTAATTCCTGCTGGGTTTTATTTTTTAACTTATAATCCTCCACAGATTTTCTTCTGCGACGCACGATTAGAAAAAGAAAGATTAATAAAGCTGCGGCAATAGCGATAAGAAATATAAGCAACTTTTTTACCCGCTGCTGCCGTTCCACCTCCTGTGCCAGTGTAAAATGCTTTTGCGAAAGACTCTTAAATTCCTCCTTAGAGAGATTCATGTTCAGAATAAAACGGTTATGGTCAGATACGGCCGTAAGGCCGTGCTTGATTAATGAATCGGAAATATTCGTATGCCAGTGCAGGTGAAAGAAAGCTGTATTTGTATCTCCGGTTTGTACATAAATATCACTGAGCTTTTTGTGCAGTTTTAATTCTTCAAACGGATAATGATCATCACCCGACAAATAACTGGCAAGGCTTTGTTCGTAATAGCTTGCAGCAATAATTTGCTGCATTTGTTTTTCAGCAATATCTCCCTGGGCTCTATAATAACTTGCTTTTGTTTTAAGATCGGTGATTTCTTTTTCTGGAATTGCATTTATTTCTGCTTTTGCTTTTGAAATATTATCCATATTAAGGTATATACCTGCCTTTAAAATGTGGATGAAATATCCTTTATCCGCGGGAGCGTCGAAAGACTTTAATATCTCAAGTGCCTGGTTTAATTCTTCTAAGGCTTCCTTATTTAAATCAGCCTGGACAAGCAATTGTCCTATTGATTGTTTAAACAGAACGGTATATTCTAAATCATCAATTAAATAGGAAAGCTGAATACCTTCTGAAAAATAAGTGTCTGCCATTGAAAAATTATTTACCTGAAGATAAATATGGCCTATCCTGTGCAAAATTTTACAACAGTTTGCCAATTCACCCTCACTACGATAAAGTACGAGTGCATTATCATACATTTCCAGTGCCGGACGATAATTGAGGTATTTCTCGTGCAACTGACCCAGCTTAAACCAGTAATAAGCTGTTTCTGATTTTTGTTCTTTTTGCAGATAGTACTGAAGGCTATCATTAAAATGATTGAAACTGCTGCTGAACGGGTCCTCCCGGTTAAGGCTGTCAGTAAATACATGTGTTGAAGGCGAAAATGAACCACTATTAGTATCAGATGGTAAAGCAATTCCAGGCAAGAAAGTTACTAAACTTAAAAAAATAAAAATGCGCGCATATTTCGTTTTTTTTTCCTTCACAAGGTTATCTTTTCTTTATAATACTCACCGTTTCCCCCTTATAATAGGTTGTTTTAATTTTATCGCCAGCCTTAAGATTGTTTCCGTTATAAATGCGTTCGTTATCTTTTGTTGTAATGCTATATCCTTTTTCTAATAAATTGAAGGGGTTGATGTCATCAGCATGCTGTTCGAGCATTGAAAGGCGATGCTTTCGGTTTTGCAATTGCTTGCTTAGCAGTGAAACTAATTTCGTATGATGATGTTCCATCATTTTTTTGTTTGTGTTTACATTCTTCTGTAACGCGTTGTTAATGTTTAATTTATCTATTGCTAACTGGTGGTGTTCATGTGTAATAAGTTGTTTGCTTATATATGAAAACCTTGTAATTCTTTTGTTTTGCCTGTTTACGTGTTTTTGTATATGAAAGTTTGCTTCCCGGCCATGTTTTTTTGCCAATTGTACGAGTGAATATTTTTTATTTTCAATAATTTCATTGCAGGAATCCGTAAATTTCAGCGACAGATCGTATAAATTAGCATGAAAGGCGGCGGCTTTATCAATAATGAAGTTTGCGCAAGCCGTGGGTGTTTTAAGCCTTGTGTGCGCTACCATATCTGTAATGGATTCATCTTTCTCATGTCCAATACCTGTTATTACAGGCAAAGGGAACTGACAGATATGATAAGGTAGCCAGTAATTATCAAAGCAGCTCAGGTCTGTGGCAGATCCGCCCCCGCGTACAATTACCACACAATCAAAAAAATCAGCATAGGGATAAATACACTCAAGACTGTTAATAACCGATCCTTCAGCATATTCCCCTTGCATTATTGCAGGAAACAAGCGCGTATAAAAATGGTAGCCCGCAGTATTATTTACCAATTGATCTGAGAAATCGGTATAACCGGCCGCTTTTTCTGAAGATATAACAGCTATTCTTTGTATCACCGAAGGCATAGGAATTTCTTTGTTAAGGCTAAAGACACCTTCGGCTTTCAATTTTTCAATTATTTCAAGCTTTTTTCTTGCTATTTCACCTATGGTGTAGGTAGGGTCAATGTCTGTGATGTGCAGGCTTAAGCCATAAATACTATGGAACTCTATGCTTGCCATAAGCAGCACTTTTATGCCACTTTTTAAAGATATCCCGGTAGAAGTTTCAAAATAAGAAGATAACATGCGGTAGGTTTGCGACCAAATGATGGCCCTTGATTTGGCCACAAGCCGATCGGCTTCATCTCTCTCAACCAGTTCAAGGTAACAGTGACCACTGTAATTTACATTACATTCACTAATCTCCGCCATCACCCAAAAACTTCCGGGAAACTGGTTTCGCATGCGCTCGCCAATCATCTGATTCAGCTCAAGAAGTGAAAGCGTGTTTGTGGCCATTACTTCTCCTTGTTAATTTTAATAATTTTACCTTGTATAGTATTTTTCATATTACTGAGCGTAAGAATGTAGACACCGGATACCAGGTTGCTGAATTCACTAAATTCTTTCCTTAAAAAGGGAGATGCGGGTGCAGAAAACGATTCCTTTGCCACCATTCTTCCCTGCAGGTTGATTATCTCAATGGTATAGGGTAAGATATCAATAGGTGTTTCAATAGTAAAGCTATCGGTATATGGATTGGGAAAAATGCTTATTTCATTAAAAGAATTGTCTTCGGGAATTCCACTGGCTATTGCCATTGCTTTGGCCATATTGGAAATGCCATAGCCAAGCATTGAATCAGGATTATTATACAACGAGCTGCTTTTTTCAATGGCTTCAATTATTTCCATATTGGAGGCATTCGGGTACTTTTGCCATAATCCAGCAGCCATACCTGCTATAAGTGGTGAAGAAAACGAAGTGCCATTTCCCCGTGAGGTTCCGCCAAATGACGACTGCACCACATCTCGTACGCCCATACCTGTGGTGTTTGGTTTTATCCGCCCATCATAAGTTGGACCAAAAGAAGTGAAAGCGGCAGGGAATCCAAGACTATCCGCGGCTCCCACGGTGAGAACACTATCAGCATCTGCAGGTGCTGTAATAAATTTCCATGGATCGTTGCCCTCATTACCTGCACTGGTAACTACCAGTACTCCTTTGCTGGCTGCAATATCTGCAGCACGGGTTATTACTGCTGTGTTACCGTCCATATCAGAATAAGCATAGCTGTGCCGGGGTATGTCAAAAGAATGGTACCCCAGGGATGAATTGATGATATCTGCTCCAATACTGTCAGCAAATTCGGCTCCTGCTGCCCAGTTATACTCTTCTATCCGGTTTTCTGAATAACCATCTTCTGTATGCACCAGGATGTAAGTTGCATCAGGAGCGCTGCCCACTAACTCTCCGGGCAGCCAGCCTCCCATAAGTGAAAGTACATACATACCATGGGTATGTGAGTCGAAAAATGGCAACTCAGGATTTACAAAATCCCTGGTTGCAAGAATTCTGTTTTCCTGCCAAAGGCGTTTAAAAGCAGCAAGGGTATCCACATTGTAAAATCCGGCATCAAGCACGGCAATATACATACCTTCGCCGGTAAGTCCGGCATTGTGCAGTGAATCCCCTTTGTTAAATTTTATTTGTGTGATGGATGGTCCGTACGATATCTCAGAAGATTTTTCTTCCTTGTCAACCATACCTTCATTTTTTATGGCATGTTTTGCTGTGGCTTTAAATTCTGTGGTGTAAATAAGATCATAGCCTTTTACAAATGACAAATTATCCAGTGAAGAGATAAAATCGGCACTGTCAATCCCTACTACTGCACCATTAAACCATTTTGTTGCGTAATAAATATGAAACCCCATCTGTCTAAGGCTATCCGTATAATATGAAGAAACAGGCAGGTCGTTGTAACGGTAGGGAATATTGTGCCTGGCTCTTCTTTCAATGGCTCTTTCGCTTAGAAATTCCTCCGGATTACTCAGGTTGTACTCCGATGAATCTTTGTCTGTAAATGCAACAAAATATTTGTTATTGAATGTTTGTGCAAAGGTTGGCGCTATAAATAACAAAGCTAAAATGAAGAGGCTTATCTTTTTCAAAGGTCTTGGTTTTATTGTTAATTATCGTCCTGTTGGGAGAAAATTGGTTTCATCCGGTTCAGGAATTTTATCTTTATTTTTCTCTACCATTTCAAAAAATGCGGCTGCTTTTTCTTCCAGGACTTCTGGGTTCAGGGGTTGACCATATTCAAAATCCACTTTGTAATCAAGGTCGCCTTCGTCAGTGTAGTATTTCCATTCACCATGCATAAAATCTTCCAAATACTGACCTTCGGTTTCGATGGTTCCATCAGGATAGTAGAGGATAAAGTCACCAGTGCGTTTATCGTTTTGGTAATGTGAGACCAGCTTTTTAGAGCCATCAACAAAATACTGCACCCAATCTCCATGTTTTTTATGGTTTTGATAATCAAGTTCTTCTATCAGTGTGCCATCTTTATGGTATTTTCTGGAGGTACCCTGCCGCAGGCCTAAAACGTAAGTTTCTTCAGCCGCAAGGGTTTCATGATAGTAAGAATAATATTTCCATAAACCATCCTTTTTCTCCCCTATAAAGTTACCTTCGGCCGCCAAATTGCTATTCCGGTAGAATATTCGGGTGGGGGTGGCTTCTATCTCCGGACTAAACTGCATTATGGCAAACACTTCTCCATTATCAAAATAACGGGTAAAAGTACCCACAGGTTTGCCGTCTTGAAATATGCCTTTATATTTGAAAGAGCCATTGGGATATTTTGCTTCCCAATAGCCCTGCTTTAATCCGTTTGGACCGGTTTGATTTATTGTATCACTGTTTTGTGCTGATGCAAATGCGTTGCTCATCAAAAACAGAAAAACGAATAGCGATATTTTTGTATTCATATTTTTAAATTGCCGTGTTTCAAGATATATTTAAGCGTTTAAAATTAGCTATTAATAAGCTCATGTGCAATTATAACGTTAGTTATGATGGTGATATTATTCACCTTATGGAGGTGATAAAAAAAGGCTGCCCGAAATGGAGCAGCCTTTTAATTTATTTAATTGCAGTGAAGTTTATTTTACTTCTTCAAAATCAACATCTGTAACTTCACCATCGTCTTTATCATTTCCGCCACTTTGCTGACCTCCCTGGGCTCCTGCATCAGCCTGTTGCTGACCACCCTGACCACCTTGCTGGGCCTGGCTGGCCTGATACATTTCCTGTGAAGCAGCTTGCCATACATTATTCAATTCAGCTGTAGCTTTATCAATGGCTTCTATGTCTTCTGAATTTTTAGCAGCTTTAAGGTCGGCCAATGCTTTTTCAATGGGCTCCTTTTTATCTGCAGGAAGTTTATCGCCAAACTCTTTCAGCTGTTTTTCTGTCTGGAAAATAAGGCTGTCTGCTCCGTTCAACTTTTCTATCTTCTCCTTGGCTTGCTTATCAGAAGCTTCGTTTGCCTTGGCTTCGTCTTTCATTCTGTTTATTTCTTCTTCTGACAAACCTGACGAGGCTTCAATGCGGATACTCTGTTCTTTGTTAGTACCCTTATCTTTGGCAGAAACATTCAGTATACCATTGGCATCAATATCAAAGGTTACTTCAATCTGAGGTACGCCACGTGGTGATGGTGGAATGCCATCGAGGTGGAAACGGCCAATAGTTTTGTTATTTGCTGCCATAGGGCGCTCACCCTGCAATACATGAATTTCAACTGATGGTTGATTATCAGCGGCAGTTGTAAAGGTTTCTGTTTTCTTTGTTGGGATAGTTGTATTTGATTCTATCAGCTTGGTCATTACACCACCCATGGTTTCAATACCCAGTGAAAGAGGTGTTACGTCAAGTAACAATACATCTTTTACTTCTCCGGTTAAAACACCACCCTGAATAGCAGCACCAATAGCTACAACTTCATCGGGGTTTACTCCTTTTGAAGGAGATTTGCCGAAGAATTTCTCTACTACCTGCTGAATTGCGGGTATACGTGTGGACCCACCTACCAGGATAACCTCATCAACATCTGATGATTTCATTTTGGCATCAGAAAGTGCTTTTTTACAAGGCTCAATGGTTGCCTGGATAAGTGAGTCGGCCAGCTGTTCGAATTTTGAGCGGCTAAGTGTTTTAACAAGGTGCTTTGGCACACCATCTACAGGCATAATATAGGGCAGGTTAATTTCGGTAGAAGATGAACTGGAAAGTTCAATTTTTGCTTTCTCAGCAGCTTCTTTTAACCGTTGTAAAGCCATTGGGTCTCTTTTCAGGTCAACACCTTCATCTTTTTTAAACTCATCAGCCAACCATTCTATAATTACCTGGTCAAAATCATCACCACCCAGGTGGGTGTCACCATTGGTAGATTTAACTTCAAATACACCATCTCCCAATTCGAGAATGGAAATATCAAAAGTACCACCACCAAGGTCGAAAACAGCCACTTTCAGGTCAGTAGATTTTTTATCCAACCCATATGCCAGCGAGGCAGCAGTAGGCTCATTGATAATTCGTTTAACATTTAAACCAGCAATCTCACCTGCTTCTTTGGTAGCCTGACGCTGTGAGTCGCTAAAATAAGCAGGTACGGTAACTACGGCGTCTGTTACTGTTTGCCCAAGGTAATCTTCAGCGGTTTTCTTCATTTTTTGAAGAACCATGGCTGAAATTTCCTGGGGAGAATATTTACGGTCATCTATTTTTACACGGGGTGTATTATTGTCGCCTTTCACTACTTCATATGATACACGTTCACGCTCTTTTTGCACCTTATCATAGGTTTCTCCCATAAATCTTTTTATAGAGGATACGGTGCGTACAGGATTAGTAATGGCCTGGCGCTTTGCTGGATCACCTACTTTGCGTTCTCCTTTGTCAAGGAAAGCAACAATTGAAGGAGTGGTTCTTTTCCCTTCGCTGTTAGGGATTACAACCGGCTCATTACCTTCCATAACAGATACGCAAGAGTTTGTTGTTCCTAAGTCTATTCCAATAATTTTACTCATTTTACTCTTATTTTTAATTTTCGGTTATAGTTGTTTTTTATTATATATTATTCAATTTTAAATTTTCATCACATAAATGTCAATGATTATGCCATTCATATAATCTTCCTTTCTTATGTAAATTTGACACTCGATTTCCCATATCTCTGTAATCCATTCATCGCTTATGACAAAAAGACAGAAAAAATGGCAGGCTTTAGGGCGAAAGTCAGGATATTCAGAAAAAATAGTACAAACCTGCGGGAATATTAGGCAATTTCGTAATTTTGCATCTTAAATAAATCCATATAACAATATGTCTGTCCATCAGTCGGTAAAAAAAGTAACCACACATGTGCTGAATGCCATGAAGCTGCAAGGAGAAAAAATAGCCATGTTAACCGGCTACGATTATTCAATGGCCCGTATTCTTGATAAGGCCGGTATTGATATTATTCTTGTAGGAGATTCTGCTTCAAATGTAATGGCTGGTTATCAGTCTACACTTCCCATTACCCTTAATGAAATGATTTACCACGCATCTGCAGTAGTAAGGGCTGTAAAGCGTGCCCTGGTAGTTGTAGATTTACCTTTTGGAACCTATCAGGGTAATTCGAAGGAAGCACTTTCCTCTGCCATCCGCATTATGAAAGAAACCGGTGCGCATGCCATAAAGCTCGAAGGTGGGGCAGAGGTATGTGAATCTATCACACGGATACTTTCGGCTGGTATTCCAGTTATGGGCCATCTGGGATTAACCCCGCAGTCTATCCATAAATTTGGTACATATGTAGTGCGTGCCCGCGATGATGATGAAGCCGAAAAGTTAATGAATGATGCCATGCTGCTGGAAGAAACCGGCTGTTTTGCCATTGTGCTGGAAAAGATTCCGGCTGCCCTGGCTAAAAAAGTGGCATCTGACGTGAAAGTACCCATCATTGGTATCGGAGCCGGAAAGGATGTAGACGGGCAGGTGCTTGTGCTCCATGATATGCTTGGTATCACGCAGGAATTTTCACCTCGTTTTTTACGCAGATACCATAATCTTTCTGCAGAAATAACAGGAGCAGTGCAAAATTACATTGAAGATGTCCGTAGCGTTTCTTTCCCCAACGAAAAAGAGCAATACTAATCAATTCATCATCTGACATAAAAATCTTATACGAAGATAACCACCTGGTTATCGTTAATAAAGATGTGTCTGACCTTGTACAGGGGGATAAAACCGGTGATGTTGCCCTGGATGAAAAAGTAAAGCAATATATTAAGGTCAGGTATAACAAACCGGGCAATGTTTTTTTAGGCGTGGTGCACCGGATTGACCGTCCTGTAAGTGGAGCCGTAATATTTGCAAAAACATCAAAAGCTCTGGCACGGATGAATACGCTGTTCAGGGAAAAGAACATCATCAAAACCTATTGGGCCATTGTAAAAAATCCTCTTCCAAATTTAAAAGGAACACTTGTACATTACATGGTACGGAATCAAAAGCAAAATAAATCTTATACCCACACGGCAGAGGTAAAAGATTCAAAAATGGCGGTGCTACATTACCATCATATACTTTCATCTGATAAATATCACCTTTTGCAGGTTACCATTGAAACCGGAAGGCACCATCAGATTAGGGCCCAACTCTCTGCTGTGGGAGCACCTATAAAAGGAGATTTGAAGTATGGCTTTCCACGCTCAAATCCAGACGGTGGAATTTCCCTCCACGCCCGTAGCGTTGCGTTTTTGCATCCGGTAACCAAAGAAAAGCTTTTTATAGAGGCGCCACCTCCCGTGGAACCGCTATGGAATTACTTTTTAGAAGAAATAAAAAAGCCCTGACCTATAAAGGTCGAGGGCTGGGGGTTATAGTGAAACGGTTCTGCCTTTAATCACACAATCATTTTTCCGTAATGCTCTGTTAAAATATCGTTTAAACGGGGAATTGATTTAGATATTTTAGAAAATATTTTTTCCTTGCCTTTGATAGAGTAGTTGTAAAGATCTACGGCATATAAATTTTCTCCTAATTCATTTACTGTCATAAAATGTTTTGCCTGTGTCATCTTTATACAAAAATAATATTGTGGTAAACAAATGTTAAAACCTTGTCAAAGGTAGCATCTGCTTCAATACTATGTGGTAGTGTTTATACCCTTTTTTCAGACCGCTAAACTTAATTATGATAATGCCAATGTTAATAGGGTAGTATTTTTACTACCTATTTTGATTTTTGCAGGAAATACTTTTTTAATTTTTATGGTTCTGCTGCATTTTTTGTATAAAAAGTGTTTATTTTATAATTCAGTATCAGAAGATAACATTCAGAAGACAAGAAAAATAAGATGAATAATAAAAAATCTAAAAGCTTTAAAAGTATGGCAGAAATCACATCAATTAGTTTTTCGGTAAACAAATTTAATGAAGCCTGTGATTAAGCCCATGGTGAATTCTGAATGCTGAATCCTTATGATATAGCTTCCACTAAATATGCAATAGAACCTTTAAATTCACCTTATGATTTCCATTTTATTACCTGTTTATAATTATAATGTTACTGAGCTTGTCCGTACATTACACGGACAGCTTATGAGTGTGGTGCCAAATGGAGAAATAATAATATTTGATGATGGTTCTGACATCCCTTTTAAAAAGCAATACCAGACTCTGCAAAATCAACAGGTGAAAGTACATCAGGCAATCAAAAACGTAGGAAGAAGTAAAGCGCGAAATCAGTTGAAAGATTTAGCGTTATACGAGAATTTATTATTTATGGACTGCGATGCATCCATTCCCTCACCAAA
Organism: Bacteroidales bacterium; assembly: GCA_041641575.1. Classification (GTDB taxonomy): domain Bacteria; phylum Bacteroidota; class Bacteroidia; order Bacteroidales; family JBEPYD01; genus JBEPYD01. Next base: position 3,215 of record JBEPYD010000035.1, on the reverse strand, counting down.
ATTTATTGAGAAGTATTATCAACAAGTAAAAAATGGATATCACGTGGTTTGTGGAGGGAGAATATATCCCGAAGTTGTCCCCTCCGGTGAATTTTATTTCCACTGGCTTTATGGCACGCACCGGGAAAGCCAGTCTGCTGATGTTCGAAGAAAAATTCCACATAAATCGTTTATGACAAACAACTTCTTAATTAAGAAGGAGATTTTTTCTGATATTATTTTTGATGAATCTATTACCACATATGGGCATGAAGATACCTTGTTTGGCTATGAGTTATTCAAAAATAGTTATCCTATTACCCATATAGAAAATCCTGTTGTTCATGAAGGTTTGGAAAAGAACGTAACTTTTCTGGAGAAGTCAGCAACTGCAATAAGAAACCTTCATATTATTACTAAAAAGATTGACGATATGGAATTTCTACGCTCGATAAAAGTGTTTCATGCGTTTCAGATAATAAAAAAGTTTCATGTGCATACTTTATACCGGCTTATCTTTAATTTTTCCAGGACATTGATCAGGCGCAACCTGCTAAGTCAGAATCCCAGTTTAATGTTATTTAATTTATATAAGCTTGGAATTTTTTGCGAACATAGTTTTTTTAATAAAAATAAGCTCAGATGATGAAAGTAATAATGCTTTTTGCCGGTAGATTGTTATTTATGGCTGCAATTTTATGTTTAATGTCTTGCCAGGGTGATAATCCTGAAGCGGAGACCATTCATGCGGATTCTTTATCAGTCTATGATTCCGCACTTGCCCGTGAATTAAATGCCGATGATTTTGGAATGCGTCCTTACGTTATGGCTTTTTTATATCGGGGCATGAATAAAACTTTATCCAAAGACAGTATGAACAGTCTTCAGAAAGCCCATTTGAAAAATATTTCCCGGCTTGCAGCGGACGGTCTGCTTTCATTGGCAGGGCCATTTTTAGATACAGGGAACCTTCGGGGCATTTATGTTTTCAATGTCCCCACCCTTGCGGAGGCAGATTCGCTGGTACAAACTGATCCTGCCATTCAGGCGGGTACGCTAAAGATGGAGTTGAAAAAGTGGTATGGTCCGGCGTCACTTACCATGATTCCTGAGCTGAACCTGAAAGTGCAGAGAGCATCATTCTAAAGCTCAGGAGATGTAAATGTCATATACTTCCTTTATACCTTCCTTCAGGTTAATTTCTTCCTTCCAGCCAAGACTGTTAAGCTTGCTTACATCAAGCAACTTCTGAAAAGTGCCGTCGGGTTTCTCTGTATTCCAGGCAATATTCCCTTCAAAGCCTACAATCTCTTTAATCAGATGAGCCAGCTCCTTAATGGAAAGATCTTCGCCAGTACCAATGTTTATGTGGGTATTGCGAATTTCGGAAGATTTTGGTTTTACTTCTTTAAAATCAACATGTTCCATGATATGTACACATGCGCTTGCCATATCTTCGCTATGTAAGAATTCCCGACGAGGGTTGCCGCTTCCCCATAGTTTTATTTCAACATTATTATTTGATTTTGTGATGCCAAAAGCAGCCAGTTTTTCTGTAATTTCTGCTTCTGTAGCAGATCCGTTTAAGCCTTCCACTGGCAATTTATCAAAGTCCTTCCGGATTTCGTCCATGAGGTTTTGCTCAAATGCTTTTCCCAGATGCATTTTACGTATCAATGCCGGTAAAACATGGGATTTTTCAAGGTCGAAGTTATCATTGGGTCCGTAAAGGTTGGTAGGCATTACAGAGATAAAATTTGTGCCATACTGCAGGTTATAACTTTCGCAAAGTTTAATACCGGCAATTTTCGCAATGGCATAAGGCTCATTGGTATATTCCAGTTCATTGGTAAGCAGGTAATCTTCCTTTAGGGGTTGGGGTGCATTTTTGGGATAAATGCAGGAGCTACCTAAAAACAGAAGCTTCTTAACACCTGTTTGTTGTGAAAAATGAATAACGTTGTTCTGAATTTGGAGGTTATCGTAAATGAACTGGGCACGGTAGGTATTGTTGGCCATAATACCCCCTACACGTGCAGCTGCCAGAATTACATAATCGGGACGTTCAGTTTTGAAGAAATCCGCCACTGCCTTTTGATCAGTTAAATCAAGCTCGGCATGTGTCCGGTAAATAATATTTCTATAACCTTTGGCTGCAAGGGTTTTTACAATAGCACTTCCAACAAGACCACGATGTCCTGCCACATATATTTTTCCTTTTGGATCCATATTACCTTTTATATTTATTGTGAATTTTGGTACCACCGGCAAAAAGAAACATTCTCATGCCGGGGCACAAATTTCATTTAAATTGGGTGGTGATTACTCGAAATAATTCATAATCACATATCCGCCATCTTTCAGATACTTATCTTTTTTCATCAGTTTAACATCACCGGCCACCATATCGGCCACAAGTTCTTTCAGGCTGTATTGGGGCTCCCAACCAAGCTTTGTGCGGGCTTTGGTAGCATCACCTATCAGCAACTCAACTTCAGTAGGCCTGTAGTAACGCTTATCAACAGAAACTACTTCTTTACCTATTTCAAGCTGATATTCCGGATTATTACACGAAGCGATGTAGCCTTTTTCATTTTCATCTTTACCCTTGAATTCTATTTCCACGCCCAGTTCAGCAAAAGCCATTCTAACAAATTCTCTTACTTCTGTTGTAATACCGGTGGCAATTACAAAGTCCTCTGCAACATCTTGCTGAAGTATGAGGTACATTGCTTTTACATAATCTTTGGCATGGCCCCAGTCACGTTTGGCAGAAAGGTTACCCAGGAAAAGTTTATCCTGTAATCCCAACGCAATTTTTGCCACTGCCCGGGTAATCTTCCGGGTTACGAAAGTCTCCCCTCTGATGGGTGATTCATGATTGAAGAGGATACCATTGCTGGCAAACATATTATAGGCTTCACGGTAATTCACGGTTATCCAGTATCCGTATAATTTTGCTACGGCATAAGGACTTCTGGGATAAAACGGAGTGGTTTCTGTTTGGGGAACAGCCTGAACCAATCCATAAAGCTCACTGGTGGAAGCCTGGTAAACGCGGGTTTTTTTGGTAAGCCCAAGTAACCGCACGGCCTCAAGAATTCTTAGTGTGCCAAGGCCATCTGCGTTTGCCGTGTACTCAGGGGTATCAAAACTGACAAAAACATGACTCATCGCAGCCAGGTTATAAATTTCATCGGGTTGTACTTCCTGAATAATTCTGATAAGATTCGTTG
>JBEPYD010000034.1:0-17421 GCA_041641575.1 Bacteroidales bacterium | reverse complement strand
CTTATTTCTGTCAAGTTAAATTTTAAATTTCTACATAAATTAACGGATCTGAATATACCAGATGAGCGATTTGCTACCCTTATTCATCCCACTGCTGTAGTTTCTAAATTTGCAAAAATTGGCAATGGAGTAATGATCCAACCTTTCGTTTCGGTTGGGCCCAACGTTAGTATTGGCAACCATGTGCAAATTTATGCCCAATCGCTTATTGGTCACAACTCCACATTAAAAAATTATACTTATGTTGCAAATAATGCATGTGTAGGAGCTTCGGTAGTTTTGGAAGAAGGTGCTTATTTGGGAACAAATTGTAGCACAATTGAAAATATTACTATTGGAGAATGGTCGATTATTGGAATAGGTGCAGTGGCTATAAAATCCATTGAGCCTTATACAAAAATGGTTGGCAATCCTGCGCGCAGGATAGGTAAAGTAGAATAAAGTTTTATGAATACATACTTATTTCGTGTCGATGCAAGCGAAGAAATAGGCATGGGGCATCTTATCCGCTCTTTGTCATTAGCTTCTGAAATTAAAAAGCACCAACATGAAATAAAAATAATATTTCTTACAAGTGAGCCGTATGCTTTAAGAATTATTCAGGATGAAGGTTATGATGTTATTTTTAATAAAAAGGGGCTTGTTGAAGAGTTGTTTTTGAAGCAAAACATTTGTAAAGGATGTTTGCTTTTTATTGATAAATTATATAACTATACATCTGCATTCATCAATGAAATAAAGGAAAAAGTTTGCGTAGTTATATTTCACAATTTGTGTGAAGGAACTTGTTACTCTGATGTGTTTATTCTTCCATCTGCACACTCTCCAGATACAGTTATAAATGATAAATGCTGGGAGCAGAATAAAGTTGCCTTTTACCATGGCTTTGATTATGTTATTTTAAACGAAAATATACGGGCAGCCCGTCATCTAATCAGACCAAATCCAAAAAAGGTGAAAATTGTAATAACCACTGGGGGGAGTGATCCCAGAGGTGTGTTTTTTATTTTATTCGATTGGCTTACCAGGATAGAAACCCATAATGTCGAGTTTTCTTTTCTGATAGGCAGCGCATTTAAGCATAAGCAAAAACTGGAAGAGTATCTGTTGAAACTTCCTGCACACTTTAAAGTTGTCCCTTATAATGTTGAGGAGTTTTTGAATGCATCCATTGCAATTTCAACCTTTGGTGTAACAAGTTATGAAATGCTGTATCTGGGAATACCCTTAATTAGTGTGGCACATGCAAAAAGTAATGCCCGAGCCGCATGCTTGCTTCATAAACGTACTAATGCATTCATTGATCAGGGCTTAATAGATACTGCCGATGAAAATTCATTTAAGCAAAATCTTTTAGAATTAATTGCATCAGAAGAGAAGCGAAATAACCTCTCTGCTAAATCCCATAATCTTCTTGATGGCAATGGCATTTATAGAGTTGCTCAAATACTAATGGATCAGTTTTAATTATTCATTGCGTTAACGATTGAAAACAATGATTGAAAAAATATTTAATCTCCAAAAATCTTACAAAGCCTACATCATCGCCGAGCTCTCCGCCAATCATGAACATGATTTAGATAAGGCATTAGAGGCCGTTTGGGAAATAAAAAAAACGGGTGCGGATGCAATAAAAGTTCAAACATTCAAACCCGAATCAATTACGCTGGATTCTGATCAGCCGTGGTTTCGCACCCGCGATGATTCATTGTGGGCGGGACAGAAATTGTTTGACTTATATAAAAAAGCAGCTTTACCTTATGAATGGCATGAACCTATTCAAAAAGAAGCACATGCCCATGGGCTTGATTTCTTTTCCACGCCATTTGATTTTGAAGCTGTAGATTTTCTCGAATCGCTTAATGTTCCTGTATATAAAATTGCCTCTCTGGAGATTACTCACATTCCTCTTATTGCCTATGTGGCTTCTAAGAAAAAGCCAGTAATTATTTCTACCGGCGTGGCTTCTGAAGATGATATACAGCTCGCTTTGGACGCATGCAGAAAAGCGGGTAATGAGCAAATTGTTCTGCTCAAGTGCACATCCGCATATCCTACCCCGGTAGAGGAGTCAAATCTCCGTGCCATCCACACCCTCAAAGAAAAGTTTCAGACGATTGTAGGACTTTCCGATCATAGCCTTGGAATAGAAATCCCCATGCTATCCGTAGCCATGGGGGCAAGGGTGATAGAGAAGCATTTTATTCTTGACAAAGCAAATTCCGCCAGTGTTGACAAAGATTTTTCGCTTGATAAGGACGAATTTACGACAATGGTCCAGGCCGTTCGTTTGGCAGAAAAAGCACTGGGGAAGGGTAGCCTTGTGCCCACTCAGAAAATGGAAGCGGCCAAAGCCTCGGCACGATCGATATTTGTTTTACAAAACCTGAAAAAAGGTGAACTGCTTACACAGGAAAATATAAAAGTTCTCCGGCCAGGTAAAGGCATTCATCCCCAATATTTGGATATAGTAATCGGGAAAAAGCTAAAAGCTGATATTGAAATGGGGACTCCTTTATCTTTTGATCTTATTGAGGGAATGGAAAGGTACTCCTAAACCTTAAACCGCTCCCTGAGGTCCTTCAACAATAAAACACCATCTTCGCTTAGCCTAAGCATGTATGCTGCGGAAACAAACAGAACAGTGATAAGAATTGAACGAATAATAAGGTCAATATAAAGATTTCCCATTTCTGGTAGCAAATAATTCAATCCCAGAATAATTATAAAAACCAGCAATGCTTTGCCATGTGCCATGGAAAACGGATGGATATGATAGTGGCGGTGCAGGTAAAAAACCCTGAATGACACATAAATCAGGGTTGAAATAAATGAGGCAAGTGCCGCACCAAATATTCCATAGGCAGGAATAAAAGCTATATTTGTTCCTACTACAAGTAAAATAAGAAATAAAATTAAATAAGTCTGAACCTTATACCTGGGGGAAGTGCCTATGATCTGCATGCTAATGCCTGATGCCATATTGATCAGGTTGCCAAATCCGGTAAATAATATTACATATTTCCCTGCTTCATATTCGGGTGGAAGAAAAGCGAAGATATTGTGTACATTGCACCAGATACCCAAAAATAAAAGCATGCCTATAAGGGTTTGATTAATTGAGCTTTTGTAATAGATGTCTTTGATGGCATTCAAATCCTGATTTTTCCAGTTCTCAGATACCAGGGTAATTGATATTTTTGCCAGAGAGCGGTTCGGCATTAAAATCAGGGTACTAAAGTAAAAGGCAATAGAATATATTCCTGTGGCTGATAAATCCAGGTATTGGTTTATCATATATTTATCAATATTTAGCACTGCTATCCCTCCAAAACCACCGATAAGACTATACATTGCAACTGTAAAAATTTCTTTTCTAAACGGTGGGGTAAAGGCAGATCGATTAATCCTGAAGCCGACCTCTCCTTTCCATAATAAATAAATATACAGAATTACTGCTGGCAGGGATAAATTAACCACATAAATCAGCACATAGGTATCAAATGAAACCAAATCGAAGAAATAGAAGATAAGCAGAAGAAGATTTCCCACGCGTACAAATAGTTCTTTAAGAAATGTCCCCAATACTGCATTATAAACGGCTTTTGTAAAACTGTCGAGCAGGTTAAACTGGAGGGAGAAAAAAGTAAGGGGTAGCAGCCAGTGAATGTATTCCACAAACAAGGGCGATTTCTCTATGTTGGTTTTAATCAGGTAGGGCTGTAAAAAAAAATATCCGAAGCTTACGAGTAAAAATCCTGTAATGCCTATAAGGATCAGTAAAAATCCGAAACCATGATGCTTATTTTCCGGATTTCTGAAATAGGGAAACAACCGGTTTACAACTCCCATAAAACCCAACGATCCCACCTGCGACATAATAACAGAAATGGCAACCAGCAACTGAAGTAATCCTATTTCTTCAGTGTTCAGCAGTTTAGGTGTAATGATTATCAAATTCACAAATCCCAGAATCACCCCAATGTAGGTGAATATCATGCCCCCAATCGATTGCTTGCGAATAATGCCCATGTAAAAAGATAATTTAATGCAAATGTAAACAGATTAATATATCAGGCAGATATAAAGATATGTGAAACCATTATTTTTTTTATTTTTGTTACTTTACAAAAGAATTCCAAATCATATCTATTCACTAAAGTAAAAGGCGTGACAAACTTTCGTAAATCCATCCTCCCTCATGTAATTTCTATTTTGGCATTTGTACTTATTTCTTATGCATATTTTCCCTCCATACTGGAGAATAAATCCCTCAAAACCGGTGATGTTGTAAACTGGCAGGGAATGGCAAAAGAGATACAGGATTACGAAGAGGAGACCGGTGTAGAGTCCCTTTGGACCAATTCAATGTTTGGGGGCATGCCTGCTTATCTTATTCTTACAAGAACCAAAACCAATCTCACAAAATACGTCCACCGTGTCCTTAATTTTCTTCAGCGGCCTGCAAGTTTTGTTTTCATCCTCCTTACGGGTTTCTATATAACCTTGCTCATGTTTGGCCTTTCTCCCTGGATAGCGCTTGCAGGTGCATTTGCATTCGCTTTTTCGTCGTATAATTTCATTATCATTGAAGCCGGGCATGTTACCAAAACCATTGCCATAGGATATATGCCGCCTATTATTGGCGGGGTGTATTATGCTTTTCGCAAAAATATATGGGTTGGAAGTGCTGTAATGGGACTTTTTCTATCCATACAATTGTTGGTAAATCACCTTCAAATTACCTATTATACCTTTCTTATTATTCTGATTTTTGGAATAGTTGAACTGGTACAGGTTATTAGAGCAGGCGAACATGAGCGTTTTATGAAAGCGCTCGGCATGCTGATTATTGCTGCTTTACTCGCCGTAGGTTCAAACGCTACCAATATTCTTACCACCTATGAGTACGGCAAGTATTCCATGCGTGGAGAGAGTGAACTAACCCATGATGAAGATAATAAAACGAGTGGTTTGGATAAAGACTATGCCACGGCCTGGAGCTATGGCATAGATGAAACCATGACCTTGCTGATTCCTAATTTTCGGGGCGGATCCTCTCACGCAGAACTGGGTACAAACTCTGCTGTTTATGAAACATTGCGCCGGCAAAATGTGCCTAATGCGCGGAGAATTGTGGAAGCAGTACCGCTATATTTTGGGAACCAGCCATTTACTTCAGGGCCGGTATATGTAGGTGCTGTTATTGTTTTTCTTTTTGTGCTGGGATTGTTTATTGTAAAAGGACCTTTAAAATGGTGGTTGGCGTCTGCTACAGTTATATCCATTCTCCTGGCATGGGGTAATAATATGATGTGGCTTACCGGTTTTTTTCTCGACTATTTTCCCGGTTACAATAAATTCCGTACCGTTTCCATGATTTTGGTCATGGCGCAGTTTACCATGCCCTTGCTGGGTTTTCTCGCTGTGCGCGAAATGTGGCTTAGAAAAATAACAGCCAAAGATGCCATAAAATATTTGTCTTATTCCCTCTATATCACCGGTGGAATTACCCTGCTCATGGGTTTGTTGCCGGGGATGTTCGGTACTTTCTCTGCCCCCTCCGACGTGCAGACAGGCTGGCCCGAATGGTTGTTGGAATCCCTGCGTGAGGACAGGCAAAGTCTGCTTCGTCAGGATGCTTTCCGTTCCTTCTTCTTTATTGCCCTTACCTTTCTCCTTGCCTGGCTTTATATCAGAGATAAAATCAAAGTGCATATTGCTATTACCGCCCTTACCACGCTGATACTTGTGGATATGTGGCCGGTAAACAAGCGCTACCTTGATGAGTCTGATTTTGTATCTAAAAGAGAAGCTGCCGAACCCTATACCGCCAACCAGGCTGATCAGTTTATCCTGCAGGATACAGATCCTAATTTCCGCGTGCTTGATCTCACAGTCAGTACCTTCAACAGCTCCCGTGCATCCTATTTTCATAAATCGATAGGAGGGTATCATGGCGCTAAAATGCAACGATACCAGGAGCTTATTGACTTTTACATTTCAAAAGAGATGCAGCAGCTTATCCGCACATTACAAAGCAACCCCACTGATAGCAGCATTAGAAATGCCCTGGATGATCTTGAGGTATTAAATATGCTGAATACAAAATATATCATCGTAAACCCTGAGGCTCCACCCCTGTCCAACCCCAATGCATTAGGCAATGCATGGTTTGTCGATAATGTCAACTGGGTGCAAAATGCTGATGAGGAAATTGCAGCTCTTGGGCAAATCAATCCGGGTGAGACTACGATAGTTGATGAGCGATTCAGCGGAGTTCTTGAAGGTGTGAATCCTGCCGGGAATGCGGCAGCCGAAATTGAACTTACCAGTTATGCCCCCAATCATCTTACGTATGAATCTTCAAGTTCAAAGGAAGAGGTAGCTGTATTTTCAGAGATATATTATTCAAAAGGCTGGCAGGCATTTATTGATGGTGAGCCTGTTCCTCATTTCCGTGCCAATTACGTTTTGCGTGGGCTTAAAGTACCTGCAGGTGACCATACCATCGAATTCAGGTTTGAACCTGCAACATATACCCGTGGGGAAAATATTGCCTTAGCCAGTTCCATACTCTTATTGTTACTCGTGATGGGTTCATTGGGGAAAGAATTATCTACCTTCATCAAAAAGAACTAACATAAAAGTGTTTTTCTTGCTTTTTCGCACCATTGATATGATTATTTAATAGGAAACCTTTAAATTTGGGGTTTTTTATATGTGTGGAAAGATAGGCTATGAATCAGGAAAGTAATCCCGTAGACAAATTAAAAGTATCCCGCATGATATACCCGATATTAATCGGGTTGGGAGTGGTTGGATATATGTTCTACAGGGAATTTGATCCGGCCGCCTTTGATTACCTTACTTTTACCTTCAGAGCCGGCATGTTTTTGTTGGTAGCACTTTTGCTGATGGTCATCAGGGACCTGGGCTACATCATCCGCCTCAGAATTCTTACCGACAATTATTTCTCCTGGAAGAAGGCATTACGGATCATCATGCTGTGGGAGTTTACCTCAGCAGTAACACCTTCTGCCATTGGTGGAACCAGTCTGGCCATTCTATACGTAAATAAAGAAGGACTTTCACTCGGACGCAGTTCTGCAGTAGTGATGGCCACATCTTTCCTTGATGAATTGTATTTTATTTTGATGTTTCCGGTTCTGTTTATAATCGTGGGTGGTGTGGATCTTTTTAATATTGATGGCGCCCTAACAGATTCTGGGAACCTCAGGTTTGCGAATGAATTCTTCTATTTTGCAGTTGTGGGGTATTCGCTAAAACTCCTTTATACTTTTGTGGTAGCATATGGGCTCTTCCGAAATCCCAGGGGGTTAAAATGGTTGTTGCTAATGATATTCCGCATTCCGTTTTTGCGCAGGTGGCGGCATGATGTAAACGATACCGGAGACGATATCATAGTTAGTTCCGGAGAACTTCGCAAGAAAAATTTTTTCTTTTGGCTTAAAGCTTTTGGCGCCACTTTCTTATCTTGGACGGCACGTTATTGGGTAGCCAATGCATTGCTGGTTGCATTTTTTGTAATTCAGGATCATTTTTTAGTTTTTGCCCGCCAGCTCGTTATGTGGATCATGATGCTGGTGAGTCCCACCCCGGGCGGAAGTGGCTTTGCGGAATTTGTATTTACCCGATACCTGGGCGAGGTTATCCCGGTTTCTGCTGAAACCCTCGGAGCAGTTGCCGTTGCAATGGCATTTTTGTGGCGTCTGGTAAGTTATTATCCCTACCTTGTAATTGGCGCTTTTATGTTGCCTGGGTGGATATCACGTAAGTTTCGCCGTAAATCAGGCAAGCTTGTACCCCGTAGTTGACAATAAGCATTTAATTTGTTGATTTTTGTCATTATTTTTCTTTTTATTTACTGATTGCATTTTGTAATTTGCTGCTAATTAAAAACTTCCTTTTTACACTGCAATGCAGGGAATTATTTTTTCATTCATTTTTCAAAAAAAATCTAACAAATTTTTCATTCTGTAGTATAAAGGAACTGGAACAATTCCAAACACAGACAGGCTGAATTGAAGTACATATTGGTTTGGATAATGGCAGGATATAATGACAATTAGTGACCAGGATACACAATTATTTGTAACTACGCTTAAAAACTATTCAGGATATGACTTTTCGGATTATTCCGGAAAATCATTGAACAGGAGGTTGGCCAAAGTGCTGATGGATAATAAAATGGATATTTATAGCCTGAACGCCACCATTAGAAAAGACCAAAGTTTCCTGGAAAAGGTAGTAAAAGATATTACTGTAAATACAACAGAGCTTTTTCGTGACCCACAAATCTGGCATTCTTTAAAATACAAGGTGTTGCCGAAATTTAAAAACCATAAAACCATCAATATTTGGCATGCGGGGTGCTCAACCGGACAAGAAGTGTATTCCATGCTGATTTTACTTAGTGAAATGAACATGCTCGACAGAACTAAAGTATATGCCACAGATTTAAATGCCGATGTTCTCGAAGCCGCAAAGAAAGGCACATACCGTTACCGTTTCAATATCGGCTATCTCGATAATTTTGATAAAGTAATTAAGGAAAACCCATATAATTACGATGAGTTTAATGATGTACCCTACAGTAAATACTTTTCTATTGATAAAAGTGCTGATGTAATCCGTATGAACGAAGAGTTAACTAAAAAACCCGTTTTCCGCAAGCACGATCTGGTAAAGGATATCAATATTTTTTACCTCAAATTTGATATCATATTTTGCAGAAATGTAATTATTTATTTCAATTACGATCTTCAAAACCGGGTTTTTCGTTTATTTCATGAAAATTTATACAATGGCGGAGTGCTGGTAATGGGAGCTCATGAAACAATTCTGGGTCCATATACGGCATATTTTGAAAGAAATAATCAGGTTCATTTCAAAAATGAAATATAATGTTCAGGTATTTAAAAACCATAAAATCTAAGTTTCTGGCACTGCTTATTTTCATAGGGGTACTGGTGAGCTTTTTTTTGTTGATATTTTTCTTAAATATTAATGAAGTTGCTCAATCATTATCGCATTATTTAAAGGTAAAAAATTTTCAAAAACAGTATAATACATTGGTTCTGGCTGAACAAAAATATTTATTGTCAGGCAATACTTCATCATTAGATAATACTGACGAGGAAATCCTGAAAATTCGGGAATTGAATCAATTACTCGTTCAGAGCATACAGGAAAACTACCTTGAATTAAGCCGTTATCAGCATTACCTTGATACCCTTGAAGGGATGACTCTGACAAATGCAGAAATATTTTCTGAGATCATCCGGAACCTCAAAGATAAAGGCGACCAGAATTTTGGCGCAACTGGTGACTTTCTTCAGCAGTACCATATGCTAATTTCAGATATTGTGGCTTCTGAAGATCCATCACTCATAAGTCTCCTGCCGGAATTGGAGCAGCAGGCAATGGAATTCCTGCTTTCCGGTAAAGTTGAAGCAGGAATGGGGTTTGTTCAGTTTCTCCAGGAGATAAAGCCTGAAGAGGAGCTGCTGATATTTGATATGGGTTTTGAGGAAGATACAGCAGCCCTTGCCGAAGAGCAGTTAACTACGAAAAACCTTGAGGAAGCTACCATGCAACTGGCCCGGAAATTTGAAATACTGGGCATCAGTAATACGGAAGGTTTAACAGACAGCCTTATTTTAAATGCATTATCAACAAATATATTTTTTGATGCTTTTCTTAATGAAATTTTGTTGATACTTACACGAACCTTAGGTGGAAGCCAAGTACTCATTTTGATATTTGTATTACTTTTTGTCTCATTTTTTGTAAGCTTCTTTTTTATCCTCAAAAGATTTGTTCTGGAGCCACTCCGGGTTTATCAGCAATATTTTGCAAGGCTGAGCCGTGGCATAATACCTGAAAAAACAGCATTTAAATACAGCGAGGAATTTGCCAGAATTGATGAAAAATTCAATGATTTTACCGCAGATCTTTCAAAAAAAGTAGAATTTACACGGAACATTGATGAAGGCAATTACGAAATTGATTACAAGCCCTTGAGCAAAGATGATGTATTTGGTGCTACTTTGTTGCAGCTAAAGGATGATTTACGAAAAGCATCAAAAGAGGAAGCAAAATTTAAAGAAGAAGAAAAAATACGCAGTTGGACCAATGAGGGATTGGCTTCTGTTAATGAAATTCTCAGAAGAAACCAAAGCGGCATTCAGGAATTATGCGATCAGATTTTACAAAACCTGGTAAATTACATAAATGCCAATCAGGGAGGGATTTTTTTATTGCAAAATAATGAAGAAGAGGAGGTTAAATCCTTACATTTAACCTCATTTTTTGCCTATAACAGGAAAAAATACATTGAAAAGGACATACTTCTTGGTGAAGGCCTGGTTGGAACCTGTGCTTTGGAAAAGGAAACAACATATATCAGGGAAGTGCCGGATGATTATATTTCTGTATCCTCGGGGTTGGGAGAGGCACGGCCCAAGGCATTGCTTTTGGTTCCGCTTAAGGTGGAGCAGGAGCTCCGTGGTGTTCTTGAAATTGCTTCCTTTACATTATTTCAACCTTATGAAATAGCGTTTCTGGAAAAAATAGGGGAGGGCATTGCCTCTACAATAGCATCTGTAGAGATTAATGAACAGACCAATTACCTCCTGGAACAATCTCGGATACAGGCTGAGGAGATGTCGCATCAGGAAGAGGAAATGCGTCAGAATATGGAGGAATTGCAGGCAACACAGGAAGAAGCATCACGAAAGGAAGCCGAATTCACCGGTATGATGGAGGCGTTAAACCAATCTGTATTTATTGTGGAGTTTAACCGCGAAGGGTATGTAATTAGTTTTAATGCAAAATTCCAGGAATTATTTGGTGTGTCACGGGATAAATTAGATGGCAAAAAATATAATACCATTTTTACCAATCAGTATGAAAATGATGAGGAAAGCTTTTGGAGTTCCGTTTTAAATAAAGCTGTGAGTGTGAATGGCTATGTAGCTGTTAACGACGAGAAAACATGGCTGCATCAGACATACACACCGGTAAAAGATGAATCAGAACACATTCAAAAAGTTATATGCGTGGCTGCAGAAGTTTTTGAAAAGCCTGCAAATGAAGGTAAGGATTAATTATGGACACGGTTGAATTAGGCATAGTAGATACGCGCAATATCATTAAAATTCTTAATGAGGTATACGGGTATGATTTTTCCAATTATGCACTTACTTCTTTGCGCAGGGGGTTTGAGAAGGTAATTGCACGGGCAAACCTGCGCGATGTTGATACATTAATTCACCGATTGAGAAATGATGAAACATTTTTTCCGGAGTTTCTCAGCTATTTTTTGGTAAAAAGTACGGAAATGTTCCGGGATCCCTCCTTGTGGCGGGTACTTAAAAACGATTTTCTGCCTTTACAGCTCAAAAAACACTCAAGCTATAAAATATGGCATCCCAATGTAATTGCAGGTCATGAATTGTACTCTCTGATGATCATTCTGCGTGAAGCCGGTCTGGCAGATAAAACACAGGTGTTTACTTCGGGTATTTGTTCTCCCTGTATTGACGAACTAAAAGAGGGTACATTCGGACGAAAAGTTTTTGAAGTAAGTGCTGAAAATTATATTCGCTACCAGGGCACATCTGACTTTGCGCAATACGCGTGGACAGAGGGTGAAACGGCCAGACGAGATCATCAATTGCTTGAAAAAGTGCAGTTTATAGAGCAGGGAAAAATGTTTGAGGAGGCACCTAAAAACGTTAACCTGATTATTTTCCGTAATAACCTTATTTACTATAATCAAACCCTGCAGGACAGGGTACTGGAAATCATGCATGATTCTTTAAGCGTAAATGGTCACATCATCCTCGGTGTAATGGAATCCATAACAGGTGCTGTGGCGAAAAAATTCACATTGATACATGAATCTGAAAGTATTTACAAGAAAAAACAATAAGAAGAAGTGGATATGTATAAAGCGGTAATCATAGGCGGATCTGCTGGAAGTTTTCAGGTTGTTACCCGAATTCTGCATGCCCTTCCTCCAACTTTTCCCTTGCCTGTATTGCTATGCCTGCACAGGCTGAAGCATGTGCGCTCCGGCTTTGTACAGGCCCTGAGCATCAAATCAAAAATGCCCGTAATTGAACCCTATGACAAAGAACAAATAAAACCGGGGCGGGCTTATCTTGCGCCGGCCAACTACCATATGTTTATAGAACTGGCAAATCGGTTTGCTTTATCAACTGAAGAACCCTTGAACCATTCAAGACCTGCCATTGATTTATCTTTTATGACAGCAGCGCATGCATACCGGCATAAACTTATAGGCGTGATTCTCTCCGGTGCGAATAAGGATGGTGCTTACGGACTTAAAAAAGTACATGATCATGGCGGTATTACCATCGTACAGGATCCGCTTGAATGCGAGGTGAAGACCATGACTGAAACAGCATTGAAACTAACCGAGGTAAATTACGTATTCAAAACCAATCAAATTATTGATTTCTTATTAAAAATTAAATGATCCATGAATGACCTAAAAAAATACAGGAATGCCATACTCATTTTATTTGTTCTGTTGATCATTTTTTTCTTTTTACTTTTTGCAGAAATTAAAACCCTGGTAAGCAGCGATGAAATTGAAAAACCCGGATTTTTGCTTTACCTTACACTTATTGGTGTTTTTGTGATGGGGATGGGCCTTGTTTTAGTGAATTTTCAGCTTTTGATACGGGCTGGCAAAAGAAAAGGCATCCAAAATGAAGAACTTGATAAGGCATTAAACAAACAGGATACCACAACTGAGGAGGCTGCGAAAAAAGAACAAAAAGGAAAAAAGGAAGAAAAAAATAAACTGGATGCAGCAAAATATGCTCAAAAGTTAATACCCTCTGTTCAACCCGACGATACTTTTCAGCGATTTTCAGAGAAAATGCTGGGCAACTTTGCAAAAGAATTTAACATTGTTCAGGGACTGTTTTTTACGCGAAATGAACAGGATGAATTTTCAATGGAAGGGCAGTATGCTTATTATTCTGAGGAACAGCCCAGAAGTTTTGTAGAAGGAGATACCCTGCCCGGACAGGTGGCCAAGAACCAAAAAATATTAAAAGTACCCAATATTCCGGAAGGGTATATTACCATTTTGTCAGGCCTGGGAAAGAGTTCTCCAAAGGTGCTGGTTATTATTCCGGTAGTAATAAAGGAGAAAACGCAGGCTATAATTGAACTGGCCTCTTTTTCTGATTTTGATGATACACATATTCATCTTTTTGAAGACCTGAGCAGTATAATAGCAGAAAAAATTAGTAAACTCATTAAAAAGTCATAGACGCAAAACAATATGGCCTTAAATTTATTTTCAGATACAGACAACGTAGATAACAAGCAGGTGAAAGCCAACGTCATAACAGCAGCCGCCATCGGTTTAGTTTTTCCTGTGATCGCCTGGATTGTTGATTTCTTGTCTAAAGATATCCCCTTTACCCTAAAGGGATTTGGGCAAATGCACCTCGAAAACCCTTTGCTCTTTTTTATCGATTTGGCCCCGTTTGTATTGGGCTATTTGGTTTATTACTTCATGCAGCAGCGTGGAAAATTCGCTGAAAAATATGAGGAGGAAATCCAAAGAAAAGATGAGCGTATTGAGAAAAATGCTGTTTTTGCCAAGCGGATTGGTGAAGGAAATTTCAAAACTGAATTCGAAGTGGAAGATGAGGATGATGTTCTCGGACGCTCCCTCATTCTTATGCGTGATAACCTGCTCAGGAATACCCAAAAAGAATCCGAGCAAAACTGGATAGCGGAAGGCAAAGATCTTATCTCTGGCATCCTGCGCATGCATAATTCCATTGAGGAACTCTCCACCGATGTAATCATAAATCTGATAAAATACATACAGGCCATACAAGGCGCACTTTATCTTTACGATGAAGAACAGAAAAAGCTTGTAAATCTCTCTACTTATGCCTATGATCGTAAAAAATATATCAACCAGGAATTTAACATCGGTGAAGGATTAATCGGGCAGTGTGCATATGAAATGGACATTATCTACCGTACTGAAATTCCGGATAATTATGTAACCATTACATCAGGTATTCTGGGGGATAAAAAACCTGCCAGTATACTTATTGTGCCCCTTATTGCTGATGAAAAGCTGCAGGGCGTAATTGAGTTTGCCTCTTTAGAACCTGAAATACCTGAGTTAACCATTCGTTTTCTGGAGGAACTGGGAGAGATTATTGCCCGCACCATTTTCAACCTGAGTGTAAACGAAAAAACAGAAAACCTGCTGCGTGAGTCACAAAAAATGACCCAGGAATTGCAGGAAAATGAAGAGCAACTCAGACAGAATGCTGAGGAAATGAGGGCCACCCAAGAGGAGCTTCAAAAATCTAATGAAAAGCTCGAGAGCCAGATATTAGCTGTTGAAAATGCCCAGAAAAAGCTCCATTCGTTACTGGAGAATGCCTCCGAGATTATTTCCATTTATGATCAGGATTTAAAACCTTCCTTTATCAGCCCCTCTGTAACTACCATTCTTGGTTTTACACCTGATGAGATGATTAAAGGTAAGGACCTGGACCGGCTTACCCGAAAGGGAGAAATGGAGATGCGGGAGATGTTTAAAACTTTACTTGAAAACCCTGAGGAAGCCATTACCATCCAGTACACTTTTATGAAGAAAGATGGTGAGAAAATCTTCCTCGAAACAACCGGAAGAAACCTACTTGATGATAAAGCCATCCAGGGTATAATCCTTAATTCGCAGGATATAACAGAGCGTAAACGTGCCGAAAAAGAGGAGCGAATGCGCTCCAAAATGCAGGCCCTCTCTGAAAATTCGCTCGACCTCATATTGCGTATCAGTACTACCGGACATATATTTTATGCCAATCCTGTGGTGGAGGATTATACCGGCATTCAGAGCAAGGATGTGATCAATAAAACTTTCCGTGAAGCGGGTATTGCCGAGGTGCTGCAGGAATATTTTAAAAGCACCATAACAGAAATGAAAAAGACCCCGAAAAAGACCAACGGGGAAATTAAAATTGCCCTTAAAATAGGTGAAAAAGAAGTTGAGCGGGTAATGAGCATTGATGCCATTCCTGAATTTAATGAAAACGAGCTGGAAACAGTTTTATTTGTAGGCCACGATATTACGGAAGCAAAACGCATAGAAAAAGAAATACAGGATAAAAACCGTAAAATTGAAGATTCTATAAACTACGCTGAGCGGATACAAACCAGCATACTTCCGGATAATAAACTTATTCGCGAAACACTTCCCAAATCATTCATTTTTTACCGTCCACGCGATGTGGTTAGTGGCGATTTTCCATGGTTTTTCCAAAAAGGTGACAACATATATATTGCTGCAGTTGACTGTACCGGGCATGGAGTTCCCGGGGCACTCCTCTCTTTTATTGGCTACTTTATCCTGAACAACGTGGTAGACCATGATGTGGATTATAAAGCAGCTACTGTTTGTGATGAACTCCATTATGGTGTAAGACGCACCCTTAAGCAAGACCGCGACGATGCAAATGCACGTGATGGAATGGACATTGCCCTATGTAAGATTAACTTGAAGAAGAAAGAACTTCAGTATGCAGGAGCACATCGTCCGTTATATTTATTACGTAATGGAGAATTAATTGAATACAAAGGCGACAGGAAAGCAATAGGCGGAATTCCTTTGGGGAAAAAGAAAGAAAAAGATTTTACAAATTATGTAATCAATTTTGTAAAAGGCGATAAAGTATTCTTCTTTTCTGATGGTTTACCCGATCAGTTAGGCGGGCCGGAACTAAAAAAATACAGCCCAAGACGGATTAGGGAAAACATTATTGGTAATCCTTCGTATAGCATGCAAGAGTATCACTCATTTTTTGCGGAAGATTTCAAAACGTGGAAAGGTGACCACAAACAAATTGATGACGTACTTTTAATTGGGATAGAATTTTAATTTTATATTATTAAGAAAATAAAAGTTTATTAATGTTAATCTCTAAGATCATGAATACAGGGCAAAACAATGCAAAAGGCTTTCTCGAGTTTGTTTATGAATTTTACAAGTCGATGAAGGCGCATGAAATAACACTGGTGTATGAGGGGGAAATCACACATCAAATAACCAAGGCATTTACTTCCTTAACGGAGTCAAATATGGCCAAGGAAGAAGAATCCGGATCAGTGCAGCGAAAGGTTTTCCACGTTATGGTGGAATGCCTGCAAAACATCAGTAAGCACGCCGATGATTTTACTTCACAAAGCGATTATCTGTTTTCCGGTAAAGGAATATTCCTTGTTGCTAAAGGCGACGATGAGTATAGTGTTACTACTGGCAACGCCGTGGATAACAACCGTATTCCTGAATTAACGGAAATGCTTGAAAATATTAACAGACTGGAAAAAGACGATTTGAACCAGTTGTATAAAAAGCAAATGAAGGAGGGCCGCCTTTCTGATAAAGGAGGTGCAGGACTGGGCTTTATTGATATCAAACGTAAAACAGGTAAAAAACTGGATTATCACTTTTTACCTATTTCAGAAACCAGTTCCTTCTTCTTATTAACATCTACCATTTCAAGAACATTGTAATTTAAATCAGACTATGGAAATTATTAAAATTGCAGGTACAGAAGATACCCCAACCATTCACCTCGATCTCGAAAATGATATTCTGGAAATATCAGGCAGGTCGTTACCCGAGGATGTAGCAAATTTTTATGAGCCTGTACTGACATGGCTCGACGAATACAGCAAAAGTCCAAAGCCCAAAACTATCTTTAACTTCAAACTGGTTTACTTTAATACAGCATCTTCAAAAATGCTTCTCGATATTTTAATGAAGCTTGAAGATATACATGCTGACGGAAATGAAGTACTCATTAACTGGCATTACCCCGAGGATGATGAGGATATGGAAGAAGCAGGAGAAGAATATGCCGATATTGTTGATGTTCCCTTCGAAAAGATTGCTTACAATTAAATCTTTTTCTTTCAATAATTAAGTTGTTTGTTACGCCGGGAGTTTCAAAGGCTCCAAAATTAATACCCTATGAGTGAGGAAATCTTAAAAGCACTGATGCAGCTCTTTGCCATTATCGCAAAGCAGGATGAAGGTGTGGAAGAGAACGAGATCGTATATGTGAAAACATTTCTTACCCAGCAACTGAGTGAAGATGCTGTGGAAGAATACTACGAGCTGTTTGAAAAACATGCCGGCATTAACGATCAGGAAGAGGAAGTTGAAGGTGCCAGGCGAAAAAAGAAACTCACTTCAGTGAAAGATTCCGTAAGGATACTTGGTCTTTGTAAAAAGATTAACAAAACCCTTACACAAAATCAGAAAATAGTTGCCCTTGTAAGACTTTTTGAGCTGGTTAATGCCGACCGGAAGTTTTCCGA
>JBEPYD010000033.1:0-17461 GCA_041641575.1 Bacteroidales bacterium | reverse complement strand
GTGACCATGGCGGGCATGCAGATTATATGAGTATTAAAGGATCTTTTGTGTGGGCAGACAGTATACAGCCTGAATATATCTGGTTTAACGGAACGGCCGACCATTATCTTTTAGGCGATACCATTAAGGAAATACCCGTGCAGATAAACAAACTCTATGGCAATCATGAGGATCCTAAATCTAAAATTATACCCGTAAAAGTTCACAGGGGCGACCAGATTTATGATAAAAAATACAACACACTTATTCAACCGAAGTTATTTGGCCTTGAAAAAGGAGACAGCGCCTTCTGGCAGGATTTGGACTGGAACAAAGCAGCCCTTGCAGGTATGGCACGTGTGGGTCTGCCCTACTCCGGAGATTATGGCTTTGTGGATACGGAAATGTACTGGCCTGTAAACCACATGGTTTCACCAAAAGAACAAACTGTAGGTTGTGCAGAATGCCATACCCGTGAAAATGGCCGGTTACAAAACCTGGCAGGCTTTTATCTGCCCGGTCGGGATGCCAGCAAACCCCTTGATATTGCAGGATTTATACTGTTTTTTGGTTCACTGGCAGGCGTGCTTCTTCATGGAGGTATACGATTTTTCAGTTCGGTTAAAAACCGTGAATACGAGACAAAAATAATTGATTACAACACCGACAAACATAAAATTTAATCGCTGTGAAAAGAGTATATATCTATAAAGGATTCGAGCGCTTCTGGCATTGGACACAGGCAACTTTAATCATTTTTCTCGCCTTTACCGGGTTTGAAGTACATGGTTTATTTACCATTTTTGGTTTTGAACATGCGGTATATTTCCATCGTGTTGCTTCCTGGATGCTTATTGTACTTATTATTTTTGCCATTTTCTGGCATGTGGTTACCGGGGAGTGGCGGCAATACATCCCAACAACCAAAAAATTAAAAGAACAGGTGCGTTATTATGCTGTGGGCATGTTTAAAGGAGAAAAGCATCCAACCCACAAAACGGAAGTATCTAAACTTAATCCGCTTCAAAGACTGGTTTACCTGGGTTTTAAACTTGTGTTAGTCCCTGTTACCATTATCAGCGGCATTTTGTACATGTTTCATAAAACCATAAACCAGAATGATATTGTAGTGGTAAGTGAGATACCCTTATCATCCATAGCTTTCTGGCATACACTGGGCGCCTACCTGCTTATGGCATTCCTTGTAGTGCATGTGTATATGACAACCACGGGTAGCACCCCCACATCAAACATCCAGGCCATGCTCACAGGATACGAGGATATTGAGGATGAGGATGAAACCACGGAGCCTGACGCAGAGAAAGAAAAAGCAAAAACTACACTTGTATAGATTAAAGTAACATATAATAAATTAAGCTATGAAAGAAAGACCATACATGAACCCTTACCTGGCCGGATTCTTTCTCGGCCTTATCCTTATTGCCACTATTTTTATTAGTGGGCGGGGCCTGGGAGCCAGTGGTGCATTTAAAAGCATTGCTGTGGCCACAGTTTCTAAAACGGCGCCATCACACGCCGAAACCGGAATGGCTTATACGGAGTATGTAGAGACACATCCCGGCGGTGTTCTAAGAGACTGGCTGGTGTTTGAAGTGTTGGGTGTATTCATAGGCGCCTTCTTCTCCGGTGTTCTTTCAAACCGTGTGGCACTTAAACTGGAAAAGGGCCCCAGAGCAACCAATGCACTAAGAATTGGGGGCGCAATTTTAGGAGGCGCGTTATTTGGTTTCGGGTCGCAACTGGGAAGAGGATGTACCAGTGGATCCGCTTTAAGTGGTATGGCTGTGATGTCGTTTGGCGGCATTATAACCATGCTTGCGATATTTGGCGGGGGATACGCCCTGGCTTATTTTTTCAGACGTTTATGGCTTAAATAAATAAAGATATTTGAATTATGGGACCTTTAGTACCTTTTGTGTTTAGCAGCGAGTTCGGTTTATTAATGGCGGTATTTATTGGCATTGCCTTTGGATTTATCCTGGAACAGGCCGGATTCTCATCCACCAAAAAGCTGGTGGGCCTTTTTTATGGAAACGACTTTACCGTATTGCGCGTATTTTTTACCGCAGGTGTAACAGCCATGGTGGGGGTTATGCTTTTGGGCCATTACGGCCTGCTCGACTTGAGTGTCATTTATATCAATCCTACCTTTGTTCGTTCAGCCCTTATAGGGGGCGTAATTATGGGCGCAGGTTTTATCATAGGCGGATTCTGCCCCGGCACCAGCGTATGTGCCGCGGCCATTGGCAAGCTCGATGCCATGCTTTTTATCGTGGGTTCTGTACTGGGTATCTTTGCCTTTTTGGAAGTATATCCTGCCATTAAAGATTTTTATATGGCAGATGCCATGGGGCCGGTGAAAATATATGAGCAGTTAGGCATGCACAAAGAAGTATGGGCACTTCTGCTTACGGTTATAGCGCTTTTTGCCTTTGTGGTAACCTGGTACATTGAAAAAAGGGTTAACAATGAACCCGCAAAAATAAGCCCTGATAGAAAAAGAAAATACGCCCTGGCCATGGCCCTTCCGGTTGTATTGATATTATTGCTAATGGCGTTGCCTAACCGGCAGGAAATTATACAAAACCGCATTGCTGAAGCCAAGCGACAGCAAAAGTGTGTGTTTCATGAAATTGATGCCGATAATCTTGCATATCAAATTGTAAATCATTATTACGATATAAATGTAATTGATGTTCGTTCACCAGAGGAATTCGAGAAATTCCATATTCCCATGGCCATCAATATCCCTTTTGATAACCTGATGGAC
The DNA here is from genome assembly GCA_041641575.1 of Bacteroidales bacterium. Classification (GTDB taxonomy): domain Bacteria; phylum Bacteroidota; class Bacteroidia; order Bacteroidales; family JBEPYD01; genus JBEPYD01. The sequence goes on along the minus strand of JBEPYD010000033.1, from coordinate 14,691 downwards.
AGACAATGGGAGGATATCTTCCGGCAAACCATTAAAACCAATATCTTTTATGCCGACAGCGACACGCTGGTGCGCATGAGTTGCCTGAAAGCCCGGTTTATTGGCGAATCAGAGAATTTAATCCTTCGGGAAAGTGCTACAGAATTTCAGGATCAGTTTTATTCACTGGAGATGCCGGATCCAGAGGCATCTAAACAAGCACATGAAATATACTTTTTCAGGGCACAGCATGCGGATAAAATGGAGGACTTAAAGAAAGCGCTTGAAAATATCGGTAAACCGGTGAAAAAAGAAGTAATAGTAGTGCAGGGAGGGTGCTCCTAATCCCAATATCTCAAAAGAGATATTGATCCTTCCTTCGTATATAAAGGTTGTGTTATAAACTTGCCCGAAATGAAAATGGCTGGTACTATGTTTCTGAGGATGGTAGTTCTGACGAGGGGAAAAAATTAAATATTTAACCCTTGCGGATCAAAAAATCAGTGTGGTTGAGGATGTAAAAACCCGTAAACAGCCCCACTCCCAGGGCTGTATTTTGTATCCATTATTATTTTACAATGGTGTAAGATCTATTCAAATTCGGATCAAATTTAATTTTTTCTCCATTGTAATATAAATTCTTTATACTGTAGTAATTGTCCTTAAAAGTAACTTCTACCGTATCTATATCATCTTTTAGGTGAAATAATGTAACTGATTTTTCATCACCATCATTACCTTCACCGAAATTAATATCAAAATGGTTTTTACCATACAAGGTATCAGCTAAAACTATTGAAGCATAACCTTCGGTTGATGTAATATAAAAATCATCTACAGATAAGGAATCCGCAAAAATATCCTTTCCATTGGCATCTACAAAAGTAAATCCGACAATGGTATCTTTATGGGTTCCAATATGAATTTTGTCACATGTGGTTAACGTTGTGACAAAAAACAAGAATATTAAAGATTTTTTCATAATACTAATTAATTTGGGTAAGTATTGTGAATAAGCTTCATATAACGATCATAATCTTTAGTAGATCCCTCTGGGCGGGTAATATCATTAAAACCGTACCAAATATTTTGGGATGGGTCTCCCCATACTCAAATCAAAATTAGAACAAACTTAAAAAAAAAAAACGATACGAGTCAAGACAAATAAGAATCTCACCTTTATTTATAACCGTTATAAATAAAACCTTCCCTTGGATGTATTCATAGTTAAATCCTTATACTCAATATTTGCAGCATATTTATGCATCTGAATGCCGTAATTATGGCTTTAGGCCTTACATTACCAAAAATGCCTTTTTTAACGTCATCCCATAAAAAAACCTTGCAGAATATTACCAAATTGGTAACTTTTTTATATCTATTGTCAATAGTTATTGATGAATAATAAGATGAACGTAATTGCAAAAAAAAAGATACTTAAAGAGTTTTTGGGATAAACACACTGATTCGGAGGATCAATTGAAAACATGGTACAAAGAGGCGATTAAGGCCAGGTAGACAAGCCCAGCTGAAATAAAGAGCGATTATTCAAGCAAGTGTTTTAAAAGCAGGTCGTGTTGTTTTTAATATCTGCGGAAATAAATATCGCCTGATTACTCATATTATGAGGTTTTAGCAGTATTCGAAGGTTTGTGGTGCATAAAAAATGTCGGTGTAAACTGTTATGAAATCACTTCGTAATCCCGCACGATACCATACCATAAAACGTTTTTGCAATAAAGTTAAAATCATTACATTTGGAATTCAAGTTTGTATAAACTGTATTTGCGGGTATACCAAACATCCTTTTTAATGCCTGATTATGAGTAAAACAATAGGACAAATCAGAGAAGCCAACCGGGAATATGTAAAAAAATTTGGGGAGAAAGGAAAACTTCCTATTCCACCAAAGAAAATGATAGCCATTTTAACATGCATGGATGCCAGACTGGATCCGGAAAAATTTGCCGGGCTGGATGAGGGAGATGCCCACATCGTTCGCAATGCAGGCGGGCGTGCGAGCGATGATGCCATACGGTCACTGATTGTCAGTCATAAATTACTGGGCACAGACACCTGGTATGTTATCCACCACACCGATTGCGGCATGGAAACATTTACCGATAAGGTGATGCATAACCTTTTAGCCAAAAGCCTTGATACAGCCTGCAGGGATGAGCAGGGATGGCATAATCCCAATGAAAACGGTGGCTCTGAAGAAGGTAAATATATCAACTGGCTTACCATAACCAACCAGCACACAAGCATTGTTGACGACGTAAAAAGAATAAAACAACATCCCCTGGTTCCTGATTATATTCAGATCTACGGGTTTCTGTATGATGTTAAAACAGGAAAGCTGGAGGAAATTAAGGAAGCATCAGAAGCAGGCGAATCAAAGCATCAATTTTCATGAAAATAATAATCTTGTGTTTATTATATATTTTAAACATTTTTGGGTTTAGTAAATATTGGATAGCAAGTATGTAATGAAAACACCAGTATCACTGGAAAACCTAAAAATTCATAAATTTCCCTGTTAGTACTTTCTGGTTTTGAAGCTCAACAACATAGATATATATTCCTGCAGGTTGATTGCTGATATCTATAATATTGCCAATTTTTTCTGATTTAACCTCTTTTCCTTGTACATTATAAATGCGTATTTCTTCAACCATTGCTTTTGTTACAAACTCAAACTGTCCAAAACCCGGATTTGGGTAAACTTTCAACCTGGGCGATTTTGAAATATCTTTAACACCAACTCTCCCCCGTAAGGAGGGATCTGAAAATACAACCCAATATACCGAAATAGTATCATTATTATCTGCAATGTAGGCAGAACTGCCAATACCCCAATCTCCAATGTAATTTGCTGTAAAAGATATACTGTCTATAGCAGCCAAAACATAATAATACAAACCACCAGGAACACTTACGTCCCACCAATACCCGCTTGGCATACCTGTAATTAAACTCCCTGCTCTGCAGTCTGGTTTCCAGATGGTACTGTCCCAGGTGGCGGTTACCGGCCAGTTTTGGCATTTTATATCTATTGCTATCGGGGTGGAATACCCAGGGCAGTTTATTGGCACAATTTGCCTCTTGAGGTGGAATGAACCCATAGTAGGTTCACTTAGATGTGAACGATAGTCAAATTCATTGCTTATACGTACGTCAAATACCGGGTCATAAGGGGTATTAATTATATTATTTTCATCGAAGGCTGAATCAACAGAATCAGTTGCATTTTCATCATAACCGAAATACAGGGTATCAGTGTTGCCAACAGCATCCTGAAATATTATTGGAAAAATAAATTCCTGCCCGAATCCCCTTGCACAAGCCACACAGATAACTAAGAAAATTAGATATTTTTTCATATATATTTTAATAAAATTTAAAACTATTTCTTTAAGAATATTTTTGAAATTTTATTGTTATCGCTTATTAATTCTATCACATACAAGCCCTCATTTAAATCTGAGAGCTCAATATTTGTGGGAGAATTGAAAACAACATGTTTTAATTCACCATACAAACTATAGATTCTTACCGTGTAATCCTTCATGCTTATATTTTGAATACGTAATATATCCTTAACCGGGTTTGGGTATAGATTTAAAAAATTCCTCTCTAAATCTCTATTGCTTGCGGTAAGGGGGGTGTACTCCCAAAACTCAGAGGATAATGCTGTCAGTCCTGCTCCTACATAACCTTTATTTGACACAACCATAGAGAAAGCGCCCTGAGCAGCATAAAGACTATTGTCTAATTGCACCCATCTATTCTCTATCATATCATACTGCCAAAAATCCCTGAGATATTCCGGATAATCCCATCCCAGCCCTAAATAGGCATATTTATCAATTACAAAAACAACGCCTTCAGAGGTCGAAGTTCCAGGAAAATCCCGCATTTTCCTCCATTGGTCTTTATCCGCATTGTACTCCCAAATTTCATTAATGTATTCACTTCCATCAAATCCGCAACCAACATATCCTTTATTTCCATAAGAAAAACCAACAAAATCCATTTTACTATCACCGGGAAAGTTTTCCAAAGTCTTCCAAGTGTTTGTATTAGGGTTATATTCCAGAAAATTATTATCATTAAATTGTGCTACAACATATCCCTTATTATTTATTGAAAAGGCCTCCATTGTTAGTTCCGAGCCCACGAAAATTGGAAAATCAGCTTTCCGCGTCCATTTCCCTGTTGCAGGGTCATACTCGTAAAGATCATTCCTGGGGTAATCATCTTCAACACCCCCACCCCCAATATACCCCTTGCCATCAATAACAAAACTAAATCCATCAAACCGTGCCGGCCCTGCCAAACTGTCAATTTGTATCCATTGATCTGTTGCCGGAACATACTTCCAAAAATCCCGTTCGAGTTTTTCTGGTGACAAACCGGCACCAACATATCCTGTATCTCCAATTGCAAAAGCGGTTGCCAGGTAGCGTAAGCCTCCGGGAAATGATGTTTTTTGCGACCAGGTTTGGGAAAATAGATTTAAGGAATAAATATGCAAAATAAAAAATATTACTATTTTAATATAATACATGGGTTCAAAGATTATTAACAAAATTAATACATAAAAATAATTTCATCATTCGATATTTAATCGAATGATGAAATTAAAAAAAAACTCCAGATAAAGGTTAATAACAGCCGTAAACAGCTTCATTCAGTATTTCTAATTCTGCACCTTTTTCGATAGTCAGGCCTTGGCTTAGTGTTGTCTCGGCTGAACGTACTTTCAATTTAGAACCATCTTTTATGGTAATATTATCAATAGTTACAGATTGCTCCGCTATTATTTCTCCATAGTTGAGTTGAATTACATCAGCATTTGAAATTGTAACATGTGACTGAGGTTGTAAAAACCTTACCTTTTTAGGCACCTCGTGTTCCATCATCCTGGCAACATCATTATGGTTTGCTGTTCCTGTAACTTCACCGTTATATGTTTTGTCAGGCGTGGACCAATGAATCCGGTTTACAAAAGGTGTGCCCATCACCGTTTTAAATGCCGATGTTGGACTAACGTAACCATGTCCATAAGCGTAAGGGGATGGAGCACTTCCGTCATCATGGCCTCCTGCTAGCAGATGTCCAATCTCATGCTCAAAGGAACTAATTTGCCAGGACTTTGCATGGGCTAAACAAAAAGCTTCACTACTATTTGTTGCATCGACACGTACAGCTACTCCTCCACATGCTGTAGTATATTGGCACTCCGAAATGAGTATGCATACATCTGCAGAATATTTTTCTCGCAAATCATGCACTTCATCCATGTGTCCATCAGTATCCGCACGAAAATAAAAAAGGTCTGTAAATCTTCCATCGCCAGGATCTATGTAATACTCATCATAGGATGTAATTCCTGCATAAGCTAATTCCCACTTTTGATTAACATCTGCCTCCTCATTATATCTGTTTGCTCTATTAATATGATTATTGATGAGATTTCTAATGTCACTAACGAGTGCATCTACCGCAGGGGTATATAATGCTATTATCCTTAAATTACAACTATTGCTTGAAGAAGCTTTTGAATCATAAATAATATTATGACTTGTAGTTTCTTTAGCTGAAAGGGTAGAGAAATCCTTGTAAGAGTCGTCAGTCTTAATGTAATACTCTTCTCCCTCTGTAAGGCAACTTTCAGGATTAGAATTATTAAATCTTACTAAACAATAGTCCTTTTTTCCAAAAGTAACGATATTATACTCCCATTTATCAGTTGTAACAATACCAACAATATTATCATTCCTTACAGAAATAATTGCACTACCATATTTACTACCTTCTACATCTCCAACAAAACTAAAATCGTTTTCACCTCTCTCAACAACTTTGTCTTTATTTATCACTAATTCTTTTGCTCCAATGTTCAGAGTAAACTGGCTTTTACTTTTCAAAGCAATTTTATCAAATGCTAAAGAATGATATTCTTCGATTGAACCAACATCAAGCTTATAATTTCTGGCAAACTCAGCCTTACTCATGGCAGAAGGGGACGTCCTAAATACCACACCTTTATTCAATTCTGATACTTGCGCAGAAGTTGATAATGTCGAAATTACAAAAATAAAAAAAGACAGCAAATAACATAAATTTATATATTTTTTCATTTTACAATAATTATTTGTTTATAATTCAAATCAAATGATTTCTCTTAATCAGTCAAAATCATTCGTTTCGTATCAATTTCTTTACCATCTGCTATCAATGCATAAATATACATGCCTGCCTGTAATTCAGAACCCTGAATTGTAATACTTCCCTCACCTCGCTCTTGCAGTGGAATGCTTCGAATTTGATTTCCTTGCAGGTTATAGATATATAACACTGCTGTTGTGATGTCATCAGGTAAATTATATTTGATTTCTGTATTTTCTGTGAATGGGTTTGGAGTATTTTGATATAACATAGCCGTAGCAATTATTTCATCATTTTGAAAACTGCTCGACTTTAATTTTTGGTTATTTATGTTAAGCTTTTCTTCCAACACAGCAATTCTATCTTCCTGTTCTTTTACTGTAGAGATAAGATATGGGATGAGTCCAACATAATTAACACCAAGCAACCCATTATTTTCATCTAAGTGAACAAGCTCTGGAAAAATTTCTTTTACATCCTGAGCAATTAAACCAGCCTTATTTTTTCCCTTTGCAATCATACGTTGCTTCGCTGAGCCAGAGATGCTATCAAAATAACTTTCCTTCAAATCATAAATGACAGGATTTAGCTGGTAAATTTTATTGCTAACATTTTGAATATTGCGGATATTCTCTTTTACTCCCCTATCTGATAAATCAGTTAAATAATTATAATATACATGATCAATATATGCATACCCAAAATGCTTACTATCAGTACCTAAACCCCCATACCAATTATTATTTGGGTATATTGCAGCCATGTCATATCCAACAAAATTCACAAGTGATACATTTAATCCTCCAGTCCAGGAATCTTTAACAAATCCTAAGCCACCAAAGAAATTAAATTGTTTGTTATTTAGTAAAAATTGGGCACATAATGTATTCTGATCTGATTCTCTAAAGTCAATAAGGTTATCGGAAAAAATAGTCATTTCGCTACTTCCATATGCACCATATCCTACACCATAAGTATTACCACTATTATCACGTAAAAACAATTCATTATCATTCAAATCTAGACTTCCATTGCTTTTGACTTGGATTTGGGCGCTAAGGTTAATTGAGATTAAGCCTAATAATAATAGAGTATTTGAAAATCTTTTAATTGTTCTCATTTTTTTAATTTATTAATTGATAATTAGATAAATGTTTTAAATTACAAATAACGGCCGATTAATAAAACGAATCTAAAAAAAAAAAAACGACACCAGTCAAGAAAAAACAAAAAATTGCTTTTAATTTATAACCGTTATAAATAAACTATTTTAATGGCTTATTAACCCTCCCTTTTACAACCCGGTTTTTTGCAAGATGCTTTACACTTATAACAGGTAGCAGCAAAATTATAGGAATTCTAAAACCTGAAACTCACTCCTAAAGTGAGATTACCAATGGTGTAAAAATTGCCATTGTTTAAATCCAGTTCCATATCCTCATAGCTTTTGGCCACAATAGCATGCCTAAAATTAAGGGAAGGAGAAACCTAAAAATTAACATTTTCGCCACCAACCCTTAACATTCCGCCCCATCGCAATGAGAAAACAGGAAAACTTTCTTGTTGAATAATATCGTAAAAATCAGGATACCGGTAATTCATGTAAGCGCCGTCTATTTTTACCATTCCTCCAATCTCAAAATGAGGTTTTCTAATGCCTATATTTGATTGAATATAAAGGTTGCCATATTGATTTTTAGAATCATTATCATACATACCGGTGGCAGCTCCCAGTTCAAATCCTGTGTATACTTCAAAAACATCAATCTCATTTACAGGCCTGAATGTACCTCCACCAATATTTACTATATTATGTTTGAATGGTTTTTCAGAAGGAAACAAGGAAAATTCAGCCTAACTATAGAAAATGTCACCAAAATCACTCAATTCTGATATATTTCCATAAGAAACATTTACGCCCCCAACAACAGCATATCTACCTGTGAATGCATAAGAGCCATTGAGAATGAAACTATTAATGTTAGTTCCTGCATTCAGGGTTGTATCACCTTCCTCCTTAGGCAATGGAATATGGGGTGTTTAAGGAACATAAATGGAAGAGCAACTGAAAAAAGTGGCAACCAAATAGATAGTAACTAAAATCCCAATTACAACGAGAATTATTTCTCCAATGGCATACTGCAGATACTTATTAGTTTTTCCTACTGAAAGCAATTTATATCTGATCTTTCTCAAGAATTTTATCATAGGTTAAATAAAGAAGGACAATTGATTAGAGCAAGATACGAAAATAATCCGGACTTCTACCCTCTTAAATATTACCTGCGCACAGGCCTGTAGCATCCCCATCTTAAATCCGGTATCGCCCTGCGGAAGTCCACAAACTTACCCCAACAGTAACTATGGCTGACATCAAAAATCCCGGAATGAGCTCATAAATCATGGCATCCAGCACGGCAACATTTTTCCACAGAATTACCGTGGCGGCCCCGGTTATTACACCGGCCATTACACCCTCTTTGGTAGTGCGTTTCCAGAATAGTGCCAGTATAGAAGTGGGGCCTATGGCTGCACCCAATCCACCCCAGGCAAACAATACAAACCAGAATATAAGTTCCTGCGAATACAGCCCCAGCAACACTGCAACAATGACCAATCCAACCACGGAAATACGACTAAGCAATGCCATACGACGGGCTTCCACCTGTAGCTTTCGTTTGTAAAGCTTCTCGTATAAATCCCTTACAATACTGGATGCAGCTACCAAAAGTTGCGAATCTGCCGTAGACATTATGGCGGCAAAAACAGAGGCCAGGATCATTCCCACCAAAAAGGATGGCAGCAATTCATTGGCCAGCGTGATAAAAATATTTTCTGAATCGCCGCCGGGAAGCATTGTAATATCATTAAAGTATGCCCGACCTACAATTCCAATAAAAACGGCGCCCACCCCCATCACAATGTTCCAGATGGTACCCACAATGGCTGTCCAGCGGAATTGTGCAGGATCTTTCATAGACATATAGCGCACCAAAATATGTGGATTTCCCGGAGAACCAAGCCCGATACCAGCCAGGCCAATAAAAGATAAGGCCGGAATGGAAAACATATTCATAAATCCATCAGAGGCTTGCGGTATATCTGCCATTGTTGCGCTCCAACCCCCTGCAGTTATGATGCCGGTGATGGGTAAAACCAGCAATGCAAGCACCATCATAATCCCCTGCAATACATCTGTATAACTTACCGCCATAAAGCCACCAAGCAGTGTGTAAAAAAGTACAATGATAGCAGTTAATAGTAACCCGGAACTTTGCGAGATACCAAAATGTGCAAAGAATGCCTTACCTCCGGATGCAAATTGAGCCGAAACATAGGCTACCATAAAGAGGAGAAAAATGGTGACAATTAAAATTCTGAGTTGTCCGTTTTTATCGGAGAACCGGGCAGCAAAAAAATCAGGAATGGTAATGCAATCATGCTTTTCCGTGTATGCCCTGAGCCTGGGTGCATAATATAAAAACAAAAAGAATTCAATCAAGGTATATCCGGCTACAGCCCATAATGCCGAAATGCCCTGCATGTAAGCCAAACCTGTAACTCCCAGCAAAAGCCACGCACTGCGTCCGGAAACAACAGCCGATAATGCCACCACAAAACGGCTCATTCCCCTACCACCCAGGAAATATTCATTTATTCCCCGGGAAGAAAACCGCGAGGCATAAATGCCAATGCCAATAATGATAAGAAAATAACCAATGAAAGGAAGTAGAATACCAGGTTCCATGGATAAAACTATTTTAAATTTTATGCATTCAAAAAACTGATTACAAATGTAATAAAACCAATGAAAAGGAAACATCATGCACTTGTTAGATGATTATTTGGGGATTAAATTCCCCATGATGGGAGTGTTTTTCCGCAAAGAAAATTTAAGAAATAGAATGCCTAAAAAAATTCTAATCCTTGAAATGTATTGCTATACAGATGATGCAGCCGCCTATCTATTGAATAAAATTTTAATGGCAGAGATTTCGATATATGGGTAATGAACTTTCTGATAGAAATATTCGGGAGAGTTCTTATTACTATTTAATAATAAAAACTTTTGAATATGAAAAAATTATTAGCAACGATTTCAGTAATCGCCTTAATGACAATGGTTCACCAGGTACACGCGCAATACAATTTTGCCGTAGGTGTACGCTCTGGTGGAACTTCAGGGGTTACCCTTAAAGCCATCACCTCCCCTACTACAGCTGTTGAAGGTATAGTAGGCTTTTGGAATGACGGACTTTCCTTTACAGGAATATTTGAAAAGCACCCCCAGGCATTTGATGTGGAAGGTTTACACTGGATGTTAGGTGTAGGCGCACATGTGGCATTTTATGAAGATAATTTCCGCGGTGCAACAGGTCCGGCCTGGTATGAAGATCAACCTGAGATAGTAGATGGCGACCTTGGGCTGGGCGTAGATGCAAAAGCAGGAATTGAATATAAATTTCCTGTAATCCCGCTGGCCGTGAGTGTTGGTTTCAAACCCTTCCTTGAATTCACTACCGAAGGAAATGTTTGGTTATCTGCTGACCCGGGTGTAGGAATAAAACTTGCATTCTAAAAAATTATCAGCAATCAAAAAAATTATGAGAAATGCATTTGGAAAAATTAAAACCGAATGCATTTCTTCTTGTTACTATTATATAAACCCATTTAAAAAAAATTAAACTATGGAATCATTGAACAATGCATTAGACAAATTTAGCTACTTACGCGATACCGAAACGCTGGATATGCGTGAGAGAGCTGTTGCAGCCGGTGGCGGCGCTTTTTTAACCATGGTAGGAATGGCAAAAGGCGGATTTAGCGGTTTTCTCATGAGCACTATAGGAGGTGCCCTTGCTTTAACCGGATTTACTGGTGTAAATCCAATTTATACGGAAGAAAAATACAAAGGAAATAAAGCCATCATCAGGCAGTCGGTACTGGTTTTTAAAGACCGCGAAACCGTTTATAACTACTGGCGCAACCTGCAAAACCTGCCAAAAGTAATGAAACATGTGAAAAAGATTGATGAGCATGATGAAGTTTACAGCCGCTGGCATGTGGAACTGAGTGGCATCAAAGCACAATGGGATGCTGAAATTGTTTATGATGTGGAAAACTGGCGAATATCCTGGAATTCACTTCCAGAATCGAAAATTCAGAATATCGGAAAAGTAGAATTTGAAGATACGGGGGATGGCTATACACTCGTAAACGTGCTTATTTCGTACAAGCCAAGTGTAGGAGCGGTGGGAACAAAAATTGCCAGTGCATTAAAACCTGTTTTTGAGCAGCAGGTGAGAGAAGATATTATGAAATGGAAAGATGTAATTGAAAAAGAAGCTTAACAGGCTGTATTTTCAATGATCCAAAAGCAGAGCTTCTGAAAAGGAATGGCTCTGCTTTTGTTTTAAAATTAAATTTCAACTTATGAACATTTTTATTACAGGAACCAGTTCAGGTATTGGATATGGCCTGGCAAAATATTATCTTGATCAGGGCCACACCGTTTACGGCATTAGCCGGAGCCATAATGAAACGCTGGAAGATCACGAAAATTTCAGGTTTAAATCTGTTGATCTTTTGGCACTTGATCAAATTAAAGAAGAAATTACATCTCTTTTAGAGCCCCTCTCCCACCTTGACCTGGTAGTGCTGAATGCAGGAATTTTACCCAATATTGGCGATATGCAGGAAACTTCACTGCAGGAAATTAAGAAAGTGATGGATATTAATGTTTGGGCCAATAAATTGCTGCTCGATACAATTCTGAAAGAAGCTCCCCCCGCGCAGGTAGTGGCTATCTCTTCAGGAGCCTCTGTGAGCGGTTCCAGGGGCTGGAATGCATATTCCCTGTCAAAGGCCACGTTGAATATGCTGGTAAACCTTTATGCTCAGGAAGCCGAACACACCCATTTCATTGCCATGGCTCCCGGTATCATTGATACCAACATGCAGGAATATATCTCCGGTTTGCCCGATGATTTTTCCTTCCCCGTAGTTGAGAAACTGAAAAAAGCCAAAGGAACACCCCAGATGCCACCGGCAGAAAAAGCAGCCCCGGCATTGGCTGAAGCATTTATCCATGCAAGAAAAAAGTATCCCTCAGGCGATTTTGTAGATATAAGGAAGATGGAATAGGGAAGACATTATTCTTCGGACAAAGCCCGCAGGCTAAATGTAGTATCGATTAACAATGCGGGTTGTGTAAGTTGTGCAACTTTTTGCCAGTCAATATATTTAAAATTCTGATTGGCCAGGGAATCGCCTTCGTAATTATATCCATCCTGCACCACCATTAATCCGGCCGGGTATTTTTCCCCAAGGGGAACATTGCAAACATCAAGTCCATCCGTTTCTTCCACGGCGTCCACCGCTCCTTTCGCTATTGAAAAGCTGGTAATATATTCATTCTCTCCCTCACGTTCAAAAAGGGCATAAGAGTAATTCCCCTGACTGGATGCTATCAGGTAACCTGCTCCTAGCGGGGCGTAATAGATAGCCAGTCCCTCAATATCATACCGGATATTCTTATTGGAAGTGTCACTGCTGGCTACGAATTTCTTTTCAGAGCCCCCATCAGCGGCAGCATCAAACTTCCAAATGCCTTTTATCTCCTCTCCTACATACAGTATTCCTTTCTCATCGTCTGCAACCATCCCTTCCGGTTGTGAACCTACATGTAATTCGCGCACCATGCGGGCATCAATTTTATAATTATCAGTAGGAAAAAGTTCCCACTGCTCTATTTTACCATCTTTCCCATTGATGAAAGCATAATGTTTTCTCTCTGTGGTATCAAAATACAAACAAAATCCATACACCTCATCCACAGAGGATTTAAAAGCACGGGTAGCAACTTCAATAAGCTGACCTTCATGGTTTATGCCGCCAATAAACATGGAATTATCAGATCGGTTAGTGGCTCCCGCGATGTCAATGACACTGTCATTGCCCAGGTTAAAATTATACCTGATATCAGTATTATTTACATGGCCCAACGGATGAAAAGCAACCTCGTTACCTTCAAGGTCATACACACATAACCCTGCCTTCTTGTTGGTTCCAAATATGCGGCTTTGGGACGGGTTTTCAGGATGTACCCAAATGGCGGGGTCATCTGCCGCGTCCTCTCCTTCGCGGGATGTAACGGGCTCAGTTTCTGCATCCGCAGTAATTGCATCTCCATTTAATGCAATGTTCTTATCCGGACCCTCATTTGTGTTTGTACATGACATGAGCATAAGAAAAAGCAAAACGCCTGAAAAAACAAATCCTTTCATAAGGTCAAATTATTATGGTTTTGAAGGCTCAATATTAATAGCAATTTTATCATTAATCAATAGTCAATCCAATAATTTTTAAATAGTACTTTTTACCATATATGAAAAGTCCATGCTTGAAAAACCGCTGTAATTCCGGTAATATGTGTAGCATATTTTTTCAGGTAAGCAGCAGTTATCATTATTAACAATTATTTAAAAATCAGTTAACTCCCTTTCCTCTGCAAGTTTGTAATTTTCAGTCTTTAAATTTTCATTACCCATGATACGTATTATAATTGCAGATGACCATGCTGTAGTAAGAACCGGCCTTCAGCTAATCTTTGATACCACACCTGATCTTGAGATATCATCAGAATGCAGGAATGGTAACGAATTTTTGCAGAAAATTCGCGAGACAGAGCATGATGTGGCTATCCTGGATGTTTCCATGCCCGGGCGGGATGCCATTGATGTGCTCAAAACAGCCCGGATTATGAAGCCTGAATTACCGGTTATCATTTTTACCATGAATCCGGAGGATGCCTGGTCTATTCGGTTTTTTAAAAGTGGTGCATCAGCATTCATCAACAAGGAAACACAGCCGGAAATTTTGATATCTGCCATCAGATCCGTGCACAGAGGCAAAAAATATTTTACCATGTCGCAGATGGAACGCATGAGCACCATTATAAGTGGCAATACAAAAGCCCCTGATGAGAACCACGAAGCCCTAACGGACAGGGAATTCCAGGTCATGTGCCTGATTGCATACGGGGAAAGCTCCTCTGTGATTTCCAAAAAATTAAGCGTAAGCAAAAATACCGTGAGCAATCATCGGAATAATATCCTGAAAAAAATGAATTTGAAAAATAATGTTGACCTTACCCGGTATGCAATAAAAAACGGAGTGATCTCCTAAAATCTTCCCTTACATGTGGCCACGGTTTAAGTTAATTTCCATTTTTATTTTATGCTTTCATATTTCTTTGGCTAATGCCACTGTGGCAAATTCCGCTACTTATCTTCAGCAGGCAGAATTGGTAATTTATAAAGCGCCGGCTTCTGCTCTTGAAAAAACAGAAAAAGCCCTTTTACTGGCCACGGAAAACAGGGACACCTTATCCATGGCAAGGGCACTTTATCTTAAAGGAATCTATTACACATACGCCGGTGAGACAAATACAGGCGAGCAATACTTCACGAATGCATCCGGGCTGATCAAACATTTTCCGGATAACCCGCTAAAGGTAGACCTGTTGCTTGAGACAGG
>JBEPYD010000032.1:0-17685 GCA_041641575.1 Bacteroidales bacterium | reverse complement strand
CTTATCCTGTTGTGCGGAATGCCATCATTAGTGTTCAGGTTTTGATACTCTTCAGTGTTGAGGTTCCATATAAAAACACCATTGTTTGTAGACACATAAAGCTCATTTCCTTTGGATGAGATGTGATTTATGATGTTGGATAATGAGTTTTCAGCAACAAAATATTTTTCGACCTTTTTGGTGGCCAGATTCATGCGGTAAAGTCCACTGGTTGCAGTTCCAATCCATAGCCATTCCTTGTTTAAATGCAGGGCGGAAACCGCATCATTAGGCAGTCCTTTATCCATGCCAATATACTCCGGAGCATCCTGCCCAGTGCTGCTTATAATTGTTATGCCTTCTGCTGTACCCAGATAATAGTTGCCGTTTTGTGCTTCTAAGGCCAGTGCATTTTCCCCGAATTTGTTTTCAGTAAGTGCATAAAATGTAAATGCATCATCTATAAGTGCTGCTAAACCGTTCCCATAGGTGCCAATCCATGTGTTTCCATCGTAATCAGTATATAAAGACTTAATAAATTTACCATTAATTCCATTTTCTTCTGAAAATTGTAAAAATTCTTCATAACCCGTACCTTCACTGTTCGGAGTGTAGCGGAACAAGCCTTCACCAAAAGTGCCTACCCACAAGTTTCCGTTTTCATCCTGGCTAACGGTTTGTACATCCATGTATGCCAGGGAATCAAAATGTTGGTTAGCGAGGGCGAAATTTCCCTCAGTACCATGAATTTCAAATAAACCTTCGTCCTGTGTACCTACAAAATATGTTTCTGAAACTTTATTCTTCTGTACTACCTGAATTTTTGTTTCCGGAACAGTTTCAATTAAGGTGTTTACAACAACTGCGTTATTTTCTATGGTTGCATGCATCAATCCGGAATTTGATCCAATTAATAATTCGTTGGCAGCAACAAATGTAAGTGTGTAAATCAGTGTATTTTCTTCTATACCCGGTACACTGATGAGTTCAGAATTTCCGGAAATTTTTGCAATTCCATCGTTTTGGGTGGCAATGTAGATGGCGTTATCAGCAGGGTTTTCGGCTATGCCATTGATGCTGCTTTGGGTAATATCTTCGTTCTGAAAGGCAGTGAAATTAAAGTTTTCGTACAGGGTAAGTATGCCATCATTATGTCCGAACCAAATTCTGTTTTTTGAATCTTTAAAGCTGCTTCCTGCAAATGCACCGGTAAGGCTGTCCATGGCTTCGGGATGCATAAACTGCATACCATCGAACCGGCAAAGACCTTCTCCCGTGCTTGCCCAAAGAAAACCGTTCTGATCCTGGATAATGGTATATACAAACGGATGGCATAAATTATCTTCAATTGTATAAGATCGGAATTTGTATTTTTGACCGTATACGCTTTGCAGGCTGAAAACAGAAAGTAGCAATATTCCTAAAGAGAATTTTAATATCCCTCCATATTCAAAATTTCTCATTTTATATTTCGTTTTTTTATTTCGTAATTTTTAATCAGAATACCAAAAGAAAAGTTGGCGATAATTGTTATTGTTTGGGCCGAACGCCAATTTTGGGCTTATATTTGGGTACCCCTCCAATTGGAATAGTGACAAACGGGAGCAGTTCACCATACTGGTTTGTTACATATATCACTACATTGTTGTTTTTCACTGCAGGTGAGCGTCTTTTAATAAACTGAATGTCGAGTGAGGTATTTTTTTCTTCCTCTACAATTTTAAATTCTTCCTCTACCCATTCATCCTCGTTTGATACTTTGATGGGTTGTCCTTTACGGGCAACCGATACAATACGGATAAACCCATCATTGTCCCAGTCAAAATTTGATTGTTTTACTGAGAGTGTCAGATCATCCACAAAAGGGTAGATGTGTGATATTTCATTGGGATTGTCATGCATCCGGAAAGAATATTCGTAGGAAAATGCATTTCCACCTTCTACTTCTTTATTCTGATTCGGAAGTGTACTTAAGTAATAACGGTAAAGGTTGCCGTCATCTCCTTCAAGTCCTTCTGCAATTACTTTAAAGATATAACCTCCGAATTTTTTTACCATTTCGCCTTCTGTTGGATTAAAAGGGCCAAATGTATACCAGTTATTGTCGTACCGTGGATTTACCCCAAATGTTTTTGTGCCCAGCAGGTTTCCACTTCTGTAGTTCCCTACAGGATCCGGGCTTTGTGCATCTTTATGGGAATAGCACCCCTGTCCGCCGTAAACTGAATAATTGGTTTTTGTATCAAATACACCGTTTAGCTCGTCAATTTCACCACCCACATCGGGGTCGTATACCCGGATAAATACCGGCTGTGTAAAATCTTCAGGTACCAGGAAAAAGAATGTTTGTGAAAAATCGTCGTCGCCCCAGGATGGCTTTGCCTCAGGGCCAAATGTCATCAGATGTGGGATGTTTTCATCGGTTCCCGGAACGGGCTGCCCTTTCAGTATGCCTGTTCCAATGATTAGAAACACCAGCATACATCCAACGAAGCAATAAAATCCCTTGTTTGAGGTTGTTAGGTTGTTTGTTAGGTTTTTTCTTGTATTGTTCATCTTTTGTTAGGTTTGCCTGTAATTCAGTTTATCAAAATACTAAAGTAAAATAAAATGTTATGTATAGATCATTTGAATAAAATTCTTTTCAAAATGTCTGCCATAAATTTTTCTTTTAGTATCCTATAGCCTGCAGTGCTAATGAAAGTAATACGGAAGGATTTTGAACATGTTTTAAAAATAATCAATTATTTTATGTAAAGTTTGTTGTCGGTTAAGCAAAATACTATAAACAGAAGAAAAAACTTTATTCTCTAACAATGGGGTGGAATAAAAATCGGGATTAAAAAACAGATGGAGCCTTTTTTTTGGATGCACCAGTTAGAAAAGTGAATTATTTGGGTTTTAAGCCTTACGTTTAAAATAATTTCATTAGATATAGAATTCAATGCCTAAACAATTATTTTACTTTACCTAGAGCAATTGTTTAAGATTGTAGTTTTTGGGAGTAGTGCCAAAATGCTTTTTAAATGAAGTAATAAAATATGAAGGGGTTGTAAATCCGCATGCTTCCGCAATCTCATTTACATTTAATTCATTTTTATGGAGAAGTTTTTGGGCCTCCTGAAGTCTTATGACTTTGATATAGTCGCTTGGTTTCAGGTCTGCAATAGCCCTGAATTTTCTGAATAACTGAGACCTGCTGAGTCCCATATCGGTGCTTAATTGTTCCACCCCATAATCGGGATTTGCGAGTTCCCTGAGGATGTACATATTTATTTTTGAAAGAAATTTTTTGTCGCCGGCATTCATTTCATCCGTTTTTTCTGTTGGGGATGATTGGTAATGGTATCTTTCTCTGAGTTTTTTACGTTGCTTTAGAGTGTTTGTCACCAAGGCGTGCAAGTAAGCTGTATTAAAAGGTTTTGGGATATATGCATCAGCACCGGATTCAATTCCTTCAATTTTATGTTCATCGGCTTCTTTGGCAGTGAGTAATATTACCGGAATGTGCGAAGTTACAAAGTGTTCCTTTACTTTTCTGCATAATTCCATTCCATCCATCACGGGCATCATTACATCAGAAAGAATCAAATCGGGCACTCGTTCCATACTGATTTTGTATGCTTCACTTCCGTTTTTTGCTTCGATTACTGAAAAATTACTAAACATTTGTGCCAGATGAATTCTTAAATCATCATTATCTTCAACGATAAGAATAACATCTTTTTTCCTTTTTGGATTTTTTGCAGAATTTTTCTTGAATGCTTTTACCTGCGTAGGTTCATAAATATCAGATATTTCAATGTGGTGGAATTTATCCTGATCTGAATTTAATACATCAGTTTCTTCCGGCCCATAAGCTGATTTATCTACCGGAAAAGAAACGGTGAACTTTGTTCCCTCTCCTACAGTGCTTTCAACTTCAATTGTTCCTTTGTGAATTTCCACCAGGCGTTTAGTTAAGGAAAGTCCTATGCCTGCGCCGGGAATGGTTTTTGATTTGGATTCTGGCGTGGTAAAGAACCGCTCGAAAATGTAAGGTAGTTTTTCTTCTGAGATACCCGTGCCTGTGTCAGTTACTGAAATAATTGCTTTTTCTTCTCTTCTGGATAATTCCAGCGTGATTTTTTCTTCAGGTGGTGTGAATTTAAAAGCATTTGAGAGCAAATTGAAAACTATCTTATCAATAATATTCCTGTCGAAAAAGTTCTCCTCTTTACTATAATCAGCAATAAATTCAAATTGGATATTAAGGTTTCGTGCATGCTCTTCAAAACCTTCAAAAATTTCTTTGATAAATTCATGCAAATTTCCTTCCTTAATCTGCACCTGTATCTTGTTATTCTCTATTTTTCTAAAGTCCATTAATTGATTTACAAGATTTAACAGGCGCTTTACATTTTTGCCAATAATATTATACAGATATAATTTTTGATCATTCTCTTCGGGTATTTTCAATAGCTGATCAACCGGTGAGGCTATGAGTGTAAGAGGCGTTCTAAATTCATGCGAAATATCAGTGAAAAAGCGAAGTTTTAGCTGATGCAATTCCAGAATTTTTTCTTTCTCTTTTCTTTCATATTCCAGTTCTTTCCGTTCTTCTATTCGTGCAAGTGCAAGTTTACGGGTAAAGAAAACAATGGCTATTATCAGCAGTACATAAAGTGAAAAAGCCCAGGGGGTTGCCCACCAGGGAGATAAAATGGTGATTTTTAAAATGTCTCCATGTTGGTTCCAAATCCCATCATTATTTGAAGCAATTACCACGAATTCATATGTTCCGGGGTCAATATTAGTGTAAGTTGCTCTTTTTTCAGGTCCAGCTTCAACAAATTGCTGGTTGAAGCCGGTGAGTTTATATTTGTATCTGTTTTTTTCAGCATGTAAATAATTCAACGCTACAAAATCAATGGTAAAAGATGACTCATTGTGCTTCAGGGTAATTTCATCAACATGCATTCTTTTTGAAAAGAGTAGTTCCTTTTTTTGATCTGTTAATCCTGCATCGCCAAATAGCCTGAAATCAGTTATAATTATAGGAGGTACAAAATGATTTGATTTTATAGAATCGGGGTGAAACATGTTAAATCCAAAAATACCTCCAAAAAACATATACCCATTGCTTGTTTTAAGAGAGGCACCACGGTTGAACTCATTGCTTTGTAATCCGTCAAAATTGTTGAAATTCCTGCATATTGATTCAAGGTAATCGAATCGTGAAATTCCTGAATTTGTAGAAATCCAAACGTGGTTATTTTCATCGCATAGCACGGCGTTAATCAAGTTGTCAGGCAAGCCATGTTTGGTGGTGTAAACCTCGAAACTGCCAGTAGCCGGGCTGAATTTATTTAATCCGTAAAAGGTTGAAATCCACAATTCTCCGCTGGTATTTTGGGTAATGGATGTAATATAGTTGTTGCTTATACTAAGAGAATCATGCTCATTTGCCTGATAGTTAATCAGATTTTTGGTGGATAACAGATACCTGTATATGCCATTTTCTTTTGTGCCAATCCACAATTCATTATAATTCGGAGAATAGAAAAGGTAGGTGATAAAATTATATCCCGGACCTTTGTTCTGCGGTTTCAAGGAACTGAAATCTGGTTCAAACCGATGTATGGATAAATCTGAGGTGTTGAGAAGGAAGCAACCATCCATGGTGCCAATGGCCAGTTTATTTTTCTGTAATTTGGTAAGCGCAAATACACTATACTCATCTAAAAATTGCCTGGCTGTTTTGCTTCGCTTGTCATACCTGAACAATCCATGATCAAATGTTCCTACCCAGATATAACGTTCGTCCTGTACAAGTACTTTTTTTATGTGGTTGGTTTCAAATAGTGCATTACCATCGTTGTTATACTTAAAGTTTGCAAAGTTATGTGTTTGAAAATCGAGAAAATTAAGTCCTCCCAACTCAGTAGCAACCCAAATACCGTTTTTATCTTCCGCGAATGAGCTTACAACATTATCGCTGAGACTTTTCGGGTTATAAGGCTGATGTTTAAAATGGACAAAATTATAATAATCTTCTGCAAAAATATTTACACCACCGCCCCAGGTGCCAATCCATATGATGCCTGCCGCACTTTCATGAATGGAATAAATGGAGTTATGGTTTATTCCTAAATCATTTGTGCCGGTAACAAACACATCCATTTCATCCTTTTCCAGCTTATAAAGGCCGGATTTGGTGCCTATCCAAATACGTTTTCTTGAATCCTTGAGGATTTTTCGGGTATCATTTAAAATGTAATGATCCTTTTGGTCTTTGAAATATGAAAACAGCTCAGGCTTAGAGCCTTCTTTGCCCTGAATATAAACACCATGGGAGGTGCCAATCCAAAAGTTATTTTTATTTTGTAAAAAAGTTTTTACAATATATTTTTCATCAAATTCAGCTATTATTTTAATATCTGGGTCTGCCTTGTTAAGGCTATCATATTTAAGGGCTACTAATTTATTACCTGCTGCCAGGTAAAGGATGTTTTTATCCGGTCCTTCCTGAACATCATAAATCTCATCCTTGATTGCAGGAATGGGGATAAAGTTGTCGGCTATAGAATCATAGATATACAAGCCTGAGTTCATGCCAGCCCATAATACGCCGGTGGAAGTATGTAACATTGACAAAACGGAATTGCTTGTTAAACCACTATTACCCGCGTGATAGTTAAAATACCTCCGTTGCGCATAATTATACCTTTGTAGTCCTTTGCCTCTTGTTCCTATCCAGAAATTCCCTGATTTATCCTCACATAACGAAATGATTTCATTGCCCAGCAAGGTAGTGGAGTCACCTGGTTCGTGCTTATAAACTTCCATTTCATAGCCATCGTACTTATTTAATCCACCGCCACGTGTACCAAACCACATAAAGCCTTCAGAATCCTGCAGAATACAATAAACCGTACTTTGCGACAATCCATCCTGTACAGAAAGATGCTTGAATTTTTTTTTATGGTACGCCCAGTCCCATTTGTTATCCTGGGTTTTTGCTATGTTAAAGAAATTGGCAACTAATAAGATATGGAATAATATAATTCCTTTCATTCTTTTCTTTAACACATAAAACTACATCTTTTTACGCAGAATGATATACATTTTCCGGTATTTTCTATAGCAGGAAAATGTGGTTTCTCATTCAGAGCTATAAAAATATTATGGATTGCTTTCCATATATTTTTTATTTGCTTCCAGAAAATAATAGTCTGCATAAATGATAGGTACATCTACCTCTGAAGCATGAGGTTTTGATCCAACAGAGTGATCCAGTAAAAAACCGGCATGTTCGCCAACTTTATTTCGGTAATTATGGGATAAGTTGGTGAGGATTGTTTCAGCAACTGTCTTGTATTCAGCCGAAAGGCTGTCTTTTGGGATTTCAAAATCTGCTTTATGTACCAGTTTACTTAAATCGAAAAATGCGGAAGACATAATTGCAGCAGCTGAAACATCACGGGGTTCATCGGGGATTTGTGGAGCATCAAAATCCCAATATGGAACATAGTCAGCAGGCATGTTCTTGTGGTTCAAAATGAAATCTGCAATTTTCACTGCCAGATCAAGATACCTTTCTTTTCCGGTTTCCCTGTAGCACATGGTATAGCCATAGAGTGCCCATGCCTGACCCCGGCTCCATGTTGATTCGGCCGCATATCCCTGGTGAGTCACTTTGGATAATACTTCTCCTGTAATGGTATCATAGTCCAGTACATGATAAGTGCCATAATCCGGCCTGAAATGGTTTTTCATGGTAGTGTCAGCGTGGGAAACTGCAATATTGTAGAAGGACGAATCGCCGGTAAATTGAGTAGCCAGGAATAACAACTCCAAATTCATCATGTTATCAATAATAACAGGATATTGCCACAGATGCTGATGATGATCCCAGGATCTTATGCAGCCTACGGTTTCATTAAAACGTGTGGAAAGAACTTTGGCACTTTGAATTAAAACCTCCCTGAATTCATCGTTTCCTGTAAGTCTGTATCCATTGCCAAAGCTGCAATTTATCTTAAAACCCATGTCGTGGGTTTTGTTATTGTACTGCTCTTGTTCCACGTTAAAAGTATACTTTATGGCTTCTTCCATCCAGGTGGAGTCCTGTGTAAACTCATACATATACCATAGAGCCCCCGGATAAAACCCACTGGTCCAGTCTTTAGACGGGATTAAATGCAGCATACCTGAACCCTCAATTGTGCGCGGATTATATGTGGTATCACCCACATTGGCAATGAGAATTTCCAATTGTTTTTCAGCAAAATCAATGTTTTCCCTGGCCAGGGATAATTCCGATGATTCTTGCTTGTTTCCTCCACATGCAATTAGGAATACCATAGAGGCACAAAAAAAATATACGCTTTTCATAAAATTTAATTATTATAGTTTTATTATTGTTTGTGAATGAATTATTTCTCCTGATACATTTTTTAGAATAAGGTAATAATTGCCTGGCTTAAGAGTTGATACATCAAATGTTTTTGATGGGTTAAGTTGTTTCTGTAAGACCAAAAGTGCCAGATTTCCTGCTGGCCTGTATATCATGAGAGAAACATTTGAATAATCTGGTGAAATTTTGTGGGTTTTAACCATTAGCTTATCTGAGCAGGGATTGGGATAGAAAGTAATGGTGGGTAATACATCTTTTATATATCTCACATTTACAGGGTCTTCCCGAAGAAATACTGAGTCCGGGAATTCTCCCATCCCTTTCCATAATTCCAGGTTTTCAATAATGTCGCCCCGGAGTTGGGCAGGGTGAAAATAGTTATCAATTGCAGCCTTTCCTTTACGTTCAAGTAATTGTTGTTGATAAAGACTCCGTGGCTTTATTTGCTCATTTTTCATCTGCCACATGCCGTCTCCAACCAGAGAAGGTGCCTTACACCCTATGCCCCAGTTAATTCCTGTGGCAGGGCTTTCTACTTTTATATAGTTATTGCTTTTGAGATTCCAAAACATTACCTGTGCGCCGGCCCAGCCATGCCCTGTGCCTAAATCCTTTCGGTTTTGCACGCGTATTATACCGCCCTTAATGTTATCGAAAAGAACGCCTGTGGCATATCGCTGATGCGGGCCAATATCATTATGCGTATTTTCAGCAACACAATCTAAAAAAACATTGGGACCAGGAACTCTTGAATTGGTTACAAAATCGTGGCGGCCATTGCGTGTATAGCAACGTTGAAACAAATTGGAACTACCTTCATTTATTACAAAAGAATATCGCCTGCTTCCGGTAATTACTGATTTCGGGTCGAGCATGGCACACTCCTGTATTGTTGTTTGGTAAGCATTGTTAAGGGTTACACACGAATACCCAAAATATCTGGCCGTAACATTTAGCGCCCAGCAATTCTTTGAATTAGTGAACCGTATTGCCTCCCATCCATGATCTTCATCTTCCTCAGACTGGTAAACTGAACTTAATACCATGTTTTCAATGCCTGCATTTTCAATCCACCCCCGGGTAGTGTTTTCGTAAATCTCTGCACCTCCGTATATCGCATAGATAGGCTGAACAACAGGAATGTTTATGACAATGGAATCATCCAGAATTTCTTCAATAATTCGTTGATAACGAATGGTATATTCATCTTTTCCCCATCCATAAATTTCCATTCCCATGGTGTCAATCCATTTGCTGTTGGGGGTCATTTCTATAATAATTTCTCCTCCTACCTTATAGCTTGATGCATCCGTTATTCTAAACCCTTTTGCTCCAATGGGGACCTTTTCTGAGGCCACGCGGGCGGGTAATGATACCAGTTCATTAAAGGGCCGGTTGTCGAAAGTTACTGATTTCTCATCCCAGTTATTGAATGGCATTAAACTTACATAGTTATAGATACCCTCAACTGTCTTTCCGGAATATAAGTTTAGTATTACTGAGTCTATCGCGTTATCGCAGGAAGGAGTGATAAATTTAAGATAGGTTTCTCTTGTGTATTCTGGATATTCAGCATTATATTTTACGGCCAGTGAAGAGTCGCTTCCGAAATTCAAATGGCTGTGAATGCCCCCCTGTACAAAGGCATCATCAATCGGATTCACTATAATAATTGAATCATTGGATAAGAATATCTTTAATTGCGGGGGATTCGCATTTTCTTTGCTATGATAGAAATTGTATAGGTTATCTCTTGAAGATACCTGAAAGGTAAAGGTATCTTGTTCTATGAGTGTTTCAGTAAATATGTTGCTTACATCGAATTTCAACCAGCTTCCAGCTTCTGCCACAAGTTTTTTGCCTAATAACTGGCCAATATTTTTCTCATATATTTCTCCCTGAAAAGTAATCAAAGTATGTTGGGATCGTTTTGTTGCTAATATTTCTGTGCCTCCCATTTCTGCGGCGCTTTGTCCTTCTCCCTTTAAAACAATACCACTTTGGTTTATTGTTAAGGGTTTTGATACTTCATATTTTCCCTTTGTTAAAAGTATGGTTCCCCTGTATCCGTCCTTGTCGGGTGGGAGCTTGCTCAGAGAATCAATGGCTTGCTGAATGATACCTGCGCAATCGCCTTCCTGTGGATTTAGTGTAATAACTAAATTCAGATTTGGAGGTTGAATTCCTCCAAGTTGGTATCCGGCATAGGAAAAATCAGGTACAACATGTATTTTTTGCTGCTCTCCGTTAACTGAAAAATCATGGTACACCAAATTACTATCCGGGCCCAGTTCTATAAAAGGCTGTGCAGTTGATAATTGCAGATGGTAACATGCAGTTATCAGAAAAATGACATATAATTTAACAGATAAGGTGGGCACCATCATCGAATTTTTAAAAGCTTGATACGGTTTGTTTACGAAACTAAAATACGCAATAGAACAAAGCCTGATGTTATTGTGAAAAATTAAGCTTATGGCCGTATGCGGATGATAAAACGAGCCTGTTAAGAATGAAGTCAGGCCAAACTAATGTTGAAAAATGAAATTAAAAGATCATACTAAACCTGAAGCATGTGACTAGTGTTTAGAACCATGAATAGTAATTAATTTCTACGTTCTCAAATTAACCTTTGATAAATAGAGTTATTAGTTAATTCACCACCCAGGGTAAATCCTTGGGTGGTGAAAACTATACTAACTTTTGTTAATTAAGCGTATGAAACGTTAATTATAAATTATATTTGATTACTTAATGATAAGTTTTTGAACGTATCTCTGATTGTTATTTGTGAGTGACAGGAAGTAAACACCTGGTTTTGTATTGGCAGAGGAAACATCAATGCTGTGTTTTCCGGCTGCTTTTTGCTCGTTCATGATGCTACGTACTTGTTTACCCGTAATATCGAGCAGGTAAATGCTTACGTTGCTTTGTCTCTTAAGCTCAAATGTAATGGTGGCAAAATCTTTCATTGGGTTAGGATAAACACCAAATCCCACTCCGTTTCTTAGGGCTAAATCTTCAGTGCCTACAGTAAAGTTATTAAGCCATTGATGTGAGCCAACAGGTTCATCGTTCATATCACCTGCAAAAGCAATTGAGTTTGTATTATAAGATGCATCCAAAGCATTGTATAATACATCAGAGGCAAAGTTATCCGGGAAAACTTCCAAACCAATATCAACACCAATGTAAAGAGAGTCTACATAATCTTCAGGTAAAGAAGGTACATTGGCGAATTCAACCACCTCCATTGTATATGCATCATTGGCGGCATCACCAAGAAAATCAGCAACAGTTGGTGATAGGAATTCTGGTTTACTCACAGAATCAATGCCTGCCCACATGTTCGTAATTTTATCTGTGAAACCAACAATGTTATGGCTAATAGTAAGGCTTAAATCTTCTGGCACAGTATCAATAGTGATGAAATATAAATCTTCATTATCAGGAGCAGGGGTATTTTGTTCTGCAGTATTCGGGTGGTTACCCATCCAAAGTACATCCTGAAAAAGGTTGTTCGTAATAATGGCTTCATGTACATAGCCTAATTGGAAAACACCATGGAATCCCTGAATGTTAAAGGCAGTATTATGGTCAAATTTCAGGTAGTTGATTTCATGATCGCCACCCATACTTCTTATAATACGGTCAGTAAGCTGGTACATGGTTGTGTTTGTGACAACTATACTGTCAACCGCAAATTCGCGGCAGTCTATTAAACGACCGTTGCCGTTAAAAGCTTTCCAGTCACCGGTTTTGGATACAATACTGTTGTTAATAAAAACAGAACAACCAGGTTTACGTATCATGATAGCTGCAGCTTTATCCCATTCAATCACACAGTTTTCAACAACAAACTTGCTGTTTTCAGCATTAATTCGGATGCCTCCCCAGTTGGGTTGTCTGAAGTCTGAACCTTCTTTATTTGAGATATAAATGTTCTCAAGGGTGATGTCTCCTGAATTGTTAATAAGGTTTGGATAACCTTCACCAGCCAATGCTGTACGTACCTGAGGTAAGTTTTCACCTTCAGCTACTTTACCACGAATATGTAGTTTTGTACCCACATTTAGTGTTTTGGTAACTTCATAAAGCCCAAAGCCATTTAATTCATAAATCTTTGGTTCATAAGAACCATCAGCCAGCGAATCTCCAAGTATAATATCACTCAGGTTTGAGCCTGGTTCTACTGTAACAACCTCCTGCGCAAAAATAACAGATGAGGCAAACATTGAAACTACGCATAAAACGAATAGTTTCTGAAGAAAATTAGTGTTCAAATTTTTCATAAGAATTACATTTTAGTTGATTAATAAATAATAATTGAATTTAGTAGTACTCGTTTGTTTTTATAATTTTAACTGCAAGCCAAGATTTATGATCATGCCGTAATCCTGGTATCTTTTTGGCCGGTTTTTGTATATATAATATTCATATTCATCATGTTCACCATTTGCAAACTTAACATTAGAAATATTGGAGAAGATATTTAAGTTGTTGGTTATTTTTTGCTTCAAAGCCACATCAGTTCTCCAGAAGCCTCTGATGTACTGATCAAGTTTTTCGTAATTATTTGGAGAATTAAGGTATTCACCCTGGTAAATAAAAGATACACGACCTGAGAAACCACGATATTCATAACCTACAGATCCATTAAAAGTATGCGGTACCTGTCCGGGAATTGGAATTTCTCTCTCCGTTATAATGTTCTCATATGTGGTAATAACTTCCAGAGTATTCGGATCCAGGAATTGTGTTGCATCAACTTCATAAAAATAAAGGCTGGTTTCTGAGAATAGACGCGCGTAATTTACGCCTATTAATATTCCGTCAAAAGGGCTGGGAAGCATTTTTAAATTTGTTTGAAGCTCCAGTTCAAATCCATACACTTCGCCTTTAGCGGAATTATTGTATGAGTAAAGTGTTTGACCCACATCGTTTGGGAAGTTTAATTCTCCGGCTATGGAATCTGTTAAGAAAATACCATTCTGGATGAAGAATACATTGCTCAAATCCTTATAGAAAACACCTGCTGATATGAGGCCGTATTGGATATCCATAAAGGTTACTGACAAATCATAATTTAAAGCAGTCATATGCTTTAGATTTGGATTTCCGGCTCGCAGACGGTTGTTATTTTCATCATAGACTTTATTTGGAAGCACATAGCTATAGTCCGGTCTTGCTATGGTTTTGGCAAAAGACATTTTGATGTCAAGGGAATTTATCGGATTGAATTTCATGTGCAGATGCGGCAGGATTTCTCCATAATCAATTGTAGTAGAATCTGTATTAAAGGTTCCTCTCTCCCCAAAAGCACCTCTAAAAGTAACCTGGTTGGCAACATAATCGTTCTCAGAATATTCATACCTTACTCCAGGGATAATGGTTATCATATCCCTGTACTTAAAGGTTCCCATAAGGTAGCCGGCATAAACCTGTTCCAGCAAAGAGTAGGGGAATCTTAACCTTTGAAAACTGGTAAGTAAATGGTTTTTCTCACTTTGATAGAATTTATTTGCTATATCTACATTTAGTGTATATGGAAATTCATAATCTCCCCGAAGGAATTCTCCACCAGAATAATCATAATCGTAAAAAGATGCCATTGAGATATTTCCATTCACTAATTGCAGCGCTGCTGGATCGGGATAACGGTTTACAGCTGACTGAATTATTTCATTGTTTACATAATACCAGGGTTGTAACTGCTCAGCAGTTGCTCTTAAACGATCATTGCGGGTGTATTGCCCACCAGTTTTAAGGCTGAAAGAAAAGTCACTGGAAATTTCAAAATCATATTTAAAATTTATCAAGGCAGTATTGTTTGTTTCAGATACTGTATCTACAATGTGACTTAATGATCGCAGATAAGACCCTTCAACATCAAAATCCGCATTGGCTATGATATCATCAATTGAAGAAGACTGGTTGGTTCCGGTAGTATCATTATTGTATGCAGGATAGGGAAATACCAGCGTTAATTGGTGCGGAGTGATGTTATTGGTTTTAGAATAGTTGTAATTCCAGTCAATGGTAAGGTTTCCAAATTTGTGTTCACCTCTTACTGAAGTTGAAAATACATCAAGGTAAATTTCTTTATCTTCAATCTGCGTGGCATAATCGTAACTTATGGCACCGGGTTGGAATATTGCCTGGCGTTCAAGCTGATCACGATTGGTTCTGCTGTATAAAGAATACCATGAGATATTGTGGTTTTTAAATAAATAGTCAAGATTCATACTTCCACCATACCTGGTTCTTATCTCATTTCTATCGGTTAGTTCCACAAAATTACTGATTACACCGAATTCGTCATTTTGCTTTCCTTCCTGTACAGTTTGGGCCCCAAAAATATCAGCCCCCCTGTTAACTCTTTCATAGTTTCCCTGAACAATAACACCAAGAGATCCTTCAAAAAACCGTTTACTGGCCTGGCCGCTGAATAAATGGTTTCTCGGATCGTTGTGTTGTACATTGTAACCACCTCCTAATCTGAACATGGCCTGTGGCCTTTCTGGTGCTTTTTTAAGCACAAGGTTGACTGTGCCTCCGATGGCATCACCATTCATGTCGGGAGTTGGCGATTTAAACACTTCTATTCCTGAAAGCAAATCAGATGAGATTAAACTGAGATCTACTGATTTATTGTTGGGGTCATTGGAGGGCATCTTTACGCCGTTTATGGTAATGGCAGTATGTTTTGGCGACAATCCCCGAACCATAATTTTTTGTCCTTCGCCAGCACTACGTTGAACTGCAACTCCTGGCAAACGGCCAATGGCTTCAGCAGCATTTACGTCAGGAAGTTCTTTAATTTTATCTTCAGAAACCACATTTACTATTTTATCTGAGTTAAATTGCTGGTTCATGGCCTTACGCTGCCCCAGCAATTGTGCTGTTACCACAACTTCTTCTCCCTGAATAGTTGCAGGTTTTAGGTTGAATTCAGCATTGTTATTGCTTCCGGGTTGAACATTAATTTGAATACGCTGAGATTCAAACCCGATAAATGATGCTTCAATGATTTGTTCTCCTGCAGGTACTTTTGTCAGTGTAAAACGGCCCTCATCGTTGGTCATGGAGCCTATTGTTGTTCCGTCTACATAAACCGCAGCATAAGGTAATACAGATTCTTCCTCATTTGCGCCGCTGCCTGTTGAAGTTTTTACAATACCTGTTACTACAGCTGTATTTTGCGCTTTAATTTGTAATTGAAAAAAAAGTCCTGCTACAAGAACTAAAATTAGCGTGTTTCTTTTCATAATGTTTTTCTAAAAGTCTTAGTTAAATAGTAGTTATTATTATTTTGGGCGATGATTTTCCTTAGTAAATTTTCATATTTTTATTTATAATCTTTTTTTGGATTTTTAATTGAATGAATTTATTTTTAATAAAAAACGAACAGGTAAACGATCCAGCTTAAAATGGCAACAATCATGAATAACAAAGTAAATTCAAGAAATTTAATTTTTCGCTTTAGTATGTTATTTTTCACGTGTTTTATTTCTTGTTAAATTTATGAATGTGGCCTTCAGGATTTCATAAAGAATTTTGTTATTTCCATACAAATACATCCAGATTTTCAGAAGTAAATGTAGGTTTTTTTATACCTTAAATTCAAATTTAGATGTTGCAAAAAATCTCAGAATTGTTGCTTTTGATTTTGAAAATGGTGCAAAAAATCTCATAAATGTTGCGTTGTTAATTCCCGTAATAGTACCTTAAGTGTAATTTGTTCAGGATCTTAAGAATGTTGTTTGAAGGATTAAATTCTTTTCTACAAAGAAGGAATATTTTAGGTCTTATATTTGATTTGATATGATGTGCTTTTAATAATACAGGGGAGCATCCGATTGGTTTTTTCTCTTTTATTTCGCAATGCAGTCAATCCATACATGCCTGAAAGCACCAGATCTATAATCACCAAATCAGCTTCATCTTTTTCGTGCAGATTTCAAGGGCATCAGCACCGTTGGGGCATTGTTTTATTTTAGCCTCATGCCTTGAAAATACTTCTTCAAGTAAAGAGAAGCTTATCATATCGTTTTCTACAATACGTATAAATTGGGTTTTTTGCTGATTTTATTTTTTGTACTCTTCATTTTTTGGCTACAAAGATAGTGGGTGCACGCATCCTGTAAAAGCGTATAAGTACCCATTTCCAGAAGTTGGAGATTGTACAATGGTAGAATACATTGGGTATATTGACGCAATACAATCTTTGATTTTCAAATTGAAAAATCAAATTGTGGCTATACGGTAAATTGTCATATATAGCTGTTTATAGCCCATTCTGGTCTTTAATTGTTATGCTTTTACTGAAAAGTAAAATCTTAAGTATTTGTAAAGCTTGAACAAAAGAGACTTTAGGGTGTCTTTTTAGTAAATTCTAACATTTAAACCGATTAACATGGCAGAAATAACTTTTAAAGGAGATAAGGTGCATACAGTTGGAGACTTACCCAGGGAAGGTAGTCAGGCACCAGATTTTAAATTAACTGACAAAAACCTGAATGATGTTAAACTTTCCGATCTTAAAGGAAAGAAAGTCATTCTGAATATATTTCCCAGCCTTGACACCAGTGTTTGTGCGCAGTCAGTACGCGAATTTAATAAGCGTGCAACTGATGTTGATAACACCCTGGTATTAAGCGTGTCAAAGGATTTGCCCTTTGCGCATTCAAGGTTTTGTTCCTCCGAAGGCATTGAAAATGTAATTTCGGCCTCAGAATTTAAGAATAACGAGTTTGGTGAAACGTATGGCGTTTCCATAGCAGATGGCCCACTCTCTGGTTTGTTTTCAAGAGCCGTGGTGGTTATTGATGAAGATGGAAAAGTGAAATATACACAGCAGGTTCCTGAAATAGCTGAGGAACCCGATTATGATGCTGCCATAAATGCATTATAGTTTCTTATAATTTACAAACGTAGGCCCGGGAGACCGGGCTTTTTTTTTGATTTAAATTTTTAAATCACATACCTGTTGTTCCGAGAAACCATTTAAAGATAGAAATGTTATACCTCTGCCTACTTGTATTTTCAAATATTATGATTCTATTTAAAAGTCAGCATTTCAAAAAATCTGTATTATTATTTTTAGTTCTGATTATACCAGCATTTTCTTCTACTGCCCAGGTAGTAATAAGCGTACAAGATTCAACCAATGGAAATCCCGTTCCTTTTGCCACCATTAGCCATGAGGCTTCCGGAAGTGCCAGGCTTTTAAACGCCCGGGGAACTGCGAAATTGTCCAGGGCAGGAGTCTGGATAATACAACATGCTGCATTTAAAACGGATACGTT
>JBEPYD010000031.1:0-18276 GCA_041641575.1 Bacteroidales bacterium | reverse complement strand
TCCGGATGTTTCAAAACCACCAACACTAAACATGCCATTAGAATTTACTTCTCCACCGTTAATATTAACCGTACCTACACCATTAGCTTCCCAGCCAATCCACATATGCTGACCAAATGTAAATGAAGCACCTTCTTCTACATTTAATGTTCCGGGAGTTGTCCAGCCAATACCTGACCATGTTTCACCAGTTACAATTTCTCCACTGTCAACTCGTATAGTACCACCGATACCACCGTCACCACAAATTATCTTATTAATAAAAATCGAATCATTTTCATTATAAACAGCGGTAGTCGTATCCTGGAATACTGCTATATTTTCATGAGGTACATTAAAGTCAGACCAGTTTCTAAAGTCTGTAATAAGATTCGTACCATCAGCCATGGGTGTCCAGAATGATTTATTCGCTGGCGAACCAACTACCCAAGTATTACCATCTTTGAGCGTAACATCTGTGGCTCCAATAATCTTTCCATCATTATAATAGGTCAGGATTTTAGATACGTGGTCTCCGGTAAGAACAATTGCTCCTTCAGTCATAACAATTGCTGAATTATCACCAATTGATTGATCAGGGTGAATATTTGCAAGATGCAATACCCCACCATTGTTGATAAAGATTGAGTCACTATTACCATTACCGCCCCAATCGAGTCCGATCATTGAGCCAACCGTAACAGTACCACCATTAATGTGAAGGCTGGCATCTGCACCATTTTCCAGACCTACCCACAAATGCTGTCCGAATGTTAATAAACCACCTTCTTCAACAATAACTGTTGCAGTACTATCTAGACCAATTGCTCCCCAATGTAATGCATCACCAATTAATGCTCCATCACTGGTAATGATTAGTGTATCTTCCGGAGATGCTTTGGAACCGAATTGTATATAGTTAACATTAACGATGTCATCAAGAACGATTATACTATCTTGCGGTGTATCAAATGAAACAATATAATTTCCATCAGCTACTTCACCCAGATCCCAGTTGTCTGGATTTGTCCATAAAGAATCAGATCCTGCTCCCGTATAAACAATGGGGGTTTCAGGTTGGGCAATTGTAGTAAAACTAAATGTATAATCAGCTGCCAAAACTTTACCATCGCCAGCTTCTGCTCCGGCAAGCAGGGTTACAGTATATTCTTTCTCCCAGTCTAAATTATCATAAGAAATAGTAAGTACAGTTTTTCCTGCATCCCAGGAATAGTCCATGTTGTTTACTCCCATCACACGAATGCTATCAACCACACTTGTAGAGTCCATTTCTTTTGAAAATGTAAAGGTAATTACACCATCTACTGCCACATCCACATCACCATTATCAGGTGTTGTTGAAACTACTACCGGGGGAGCATTAGGATCAAGTACTGTAAAACTAAATGCATACTCAGCTGCAAGGGCATTACCATTGGCATCCAATGCACCTGTTCCAATCGTTACATCATATGCCTGAAGGACCGGAAGATCATCTCCTTTTATCGATATTGTATTTCCATTCCATGTATAAGCTACATTAGGAATTGCAGGATTAAAAGTAATCGCACTTTCAACGCTTGTTTCATCCATAGGTTCTGAAAATGCAATTTTGATAGTTCCTGCTGCTGGAAAGTCATTTCCTCCGTCGGCCGGAATAGTACTTACCACGGTTGGAGCTGTTTCATCAGGATTTGCAGTAACCACTGTTTTTATTCCATCATAATCTACATTTAATGTACTTACACCACGATACGCTATAATTCTACCATCGTCAATATAAGCCTGCACATCAGCTGTTCTGTCTCCACTTACTGAATAGGTGCCTCCAATTATATCTATAACTGATCCGTCACTTATTGAAGGACTACCATTTGTAATAGCATTTAATTGATTACTATGAAAAGTACCTCCATTATAAATATTTACATACCCGGTTCCACCAGTCCAGCCTAAGCCAGTCATTGCTGAAACTACAACATTACCATGTACATTCATGGTTCCCGTAGCTCCGGAATTCATACCAATCCATGCATGCTGACCAAAGGTGAAAGATCCACCGGTTTCAATATTTACTACTGCCGGATTGTTGTAACCAATAGCAGTCCAGGTTGCACCCGTAGTAATACTTCCGGTACCAGAAACAATAATAGTATCGCCGGGGCCACCATCGCCCTGAACAATCTGATAAGGTGTTACAGCAGCATCAACAGTACTTGCCATTGCATCCGCGACATTAAATACAGCCTTAGCGCCAGCTACTGAAGCAGGCACTCCATTGGTCCAGTTAGCAGCCGTTGTCCATAACCCATCACTTGGATCGTTGCCAGCCGGGTTCCAGACTGTGTTTTGAGCACTCACTGATATTATTAAAAACATCATTGAGATTAGTAGTAAGTTTCTTTTCTTCATAATTAAAAGTTTTAATGATTTAGTTTGTAAAAAGAAATATTACATAAAATAAAGACAACACCATTAACAGGCAATTAATAGAAGCTTAACAGATTATTAATGTCGGTGACAAACCCTTACGAATACGTGTGAAGGGTAATAATTTCGGGACATTTAACTTACAAAAATATTTTCCTGAATCATATTTTGTCCGAATGCCATTTTTGCCGAAAGATTAAAAAATTTATTCAAAATGGTGGTAATGCCTAATAACCAATTGATCTCGTGCAAATAGCAACAATTAAAGGATCATTTTTAGAATGTGTTTTTGGGCATTTAATTTGTTTCGTTAATTATCTGTTAATATTTTTTTAAACCTTTCTTAGTAATTTACCATAATATTTTAAAAAAATTATGAGTCAGCTGCTGGGTTTTTACTTCTTTATCCTCATCACTTACAGTGGATGTTCATCCATGAGCTACATTATCAAAGCCATTTTTTTAACCGGGCTCAATGTACATTATGCTCATGGAAATGAACC
This sequence comes from Bacteroidales bacterium, assembly GCA_041641575.1. Lineage (GTDB taxonomy): Bacteria > Bacteroidota > Bacteroidia > Bacteroidales > JBEPYD01 > JBEPYD01. The sequence continues at coordinate 15,364 of JBEPYD010000031.1, read as the reverse complement.
CAGTCATCATATCGCACATTTGTTTAACAATGTTGAAATGACCTGGAGAACGCAGAAAATTTTTACACACTTTATGAATGACTCCGGGCTATTATCTATGATGGAAAATGAAAAAATATTCTACAATTAAAATTAATTAAATAACTAAACTATGAGAAAAACTACACTTTTTTTGTTCGTTTTGGCCTTAATGTTCATTACGCCTTACGGATCTAACGCTCAAGACGTTGTTGACCCAACAACCCTGGATAATAAAATTATGGCAGGATACCAGGGATGGTTTAATGCTGCCGGAGATGGCAGTGGATATGGATGGATTCATTGGTCGCATGCCGGAGCAGTACCTGCTGCCGATAATATCACATTTGACATGTGGCCTGATATGCGTGAATATGACGAAGATGAATTATTTGCAACAAACTTTGTCTATAACGATCTTTCCAATGCAGGGTTGTACAGTGCCTATACAAAAAAGACAGTTGACAGACATGTTAAATGGATGAAAGATTATGGCATTGACGGAGTGTTCGTTCAACGTTTTATAAGTTCTGCGCTGGCAAGACGGGATCAAAGAGATACTGTTCTTCAAAATGTCAGGTATGGTGCTGAAAAATATGGTCGTGTTTTTGCCAATATGTATGATATGTCAGGTGCCAAATCAACAGTAGTTGAAGACTTAAAAAATGACTGGATACATCTGGTAGATGATCTTAAAATTACGGAAAGTCCAAATTATCTCCACCACAATGGCATGCCTGTTCTTTCTATCTGGGGATTTAATGTAGGAGGCAGCAAAGATGTAGTGGATGCAGCTGTTGCCAATGCGATTGTCCAGTGGTTTACGGTAGATGCTCCAGAAAAATACAGAGTTACGCTCAAAGGCGGTGTTAACGACGATTGGAGATCACAACCAGCAGCCTGGCAGGCCGTATATGATAAGCTTGATATTATCAGCCCCTGGGCAGTGGGGCGATATAATAATGCAACAGGTGCAGATACTTATAAATCAAACATAATCGAACCTGATCTTACTGAAGCGACAAGCAGAAATATTGATTATATTCCGGTTGTCTTCCCCGGATTTTCATGGGTGAACTTATATGGTGAAAAATTTAATCATATTAAGCGTGATGGTGGCAAATTTTTATGGCGACAATTCTATAATGCTGTGGATGCTGGTGTGAACATGATTTATGTTGCCATGTACGATGAAGTAGATGAGGGAACAGCTATCTATAAACTGGCAGAAAATGATGAGCAAACACCATCAACAGGGCAATTTGTTACCCTGGATATTGACGGTTATGAACTACCAAGTGACTGGTATTTGAGATTAACCGCAGAAGGAACCAAAATGCTCCGCGGAGATATTGCACTAAATCCGGAGATTCCTATTGAGGCATACCCTAACAATGCTGAATTCTTATCCCAGGAAGTACCAACAATAATGGCACCTGATGAAACAGTACAGGTATCTGTTACATTGAGAAATACAGGTATAACAAACTGGACAAAATCCGAAAACTTTAAATTAGGATATACCATTTATCCTGACACTGCTATCTGGGGCACAAGCCGAATCGAATTGGAGGAGGCTGAAACCATCGCACCGGAGGAAGATAAAACGTTTATATTTGATATAATCGCTCCTACCCAGGAAGGCACCTATGAGTTTCAATGGAAAATGATTAAAGATGATTTAGGATGGATTGGCGATGCTACTGATAGAAGATATATAAATGTCAGCAATACGGTGGATCTTTTAGATGATTGTGATGCAACAACTGAATGGACTTCATCAGGAAGTCTGTCACTAAACACAACTGAAAAAAAGCAAGGATCAGGAAGCCTTGAGTTCTCAGGAAATGAAAATGACACTACTGAATTTCAAAAAATTTTTAGTACCCCATATAATTCGGGTATTTCTGAATTTGATGCAACATTACAATTCTGGTATTATATTTCAGAGCCTGCAGTTATAAATGAGAACATCGAGATAAGCCTTGGAAGCTCAGGTGCTGAAGATTTAGATGCGTATAAGTGGACAATTGATGAAATAAACTCCGGTTGGAATTTAATCACTTTAAATACAAATGATGCCCTGGTAATCGGTTCACCTGATTTAAATGCTATCAATTGGTTTGAGCTTAACAATCCAAAATCAGGAACAACCACAACACGGATTGATGAAATACAGATTTTTGATCGGTTTGCAGGTAAAACAAAATACAGTTTAACAATAAATAATGGTGAGGGCAGTGGAAACTATGTGGCAGGTACTATTCTGGATATCAAAGCAGATCAGGCTCCTGCCGCCCAATATTTTATTGGCTGGTCAGTTGATTCATCTGATGTTTTGGTTGAAGATATATACGCGGAAGGTACTTCAATCAACATGCCCGCAAGAGATGCTGTTATAAATGCGGAATATAAAGTGCTGGGAATATACCTTGATGATTGTGACTTAGTAAAAGACTGGGGATCAGCAGGGTCTTTGAGCCTGAATACTGAAGAGCAGCAGGAAGGACTTGCCTGTATTGAATTTACCGGTAGCAGTACAGATGAATATAAAAAAATATTCTCTACCCCTTATAACTCAGGAGCTTCAGCCGAAGGTGCAAAATTAGAGTTTTGGTATTTTGTATCCGATGTATCAGCTTTTGAAACAGCTAACCAGGTTGAAATTGGAAGTGGCGGCGCCCCGGATCAGGATGAGTATAGCTGGAGTTTAAGCGGCCTTACGAACGGATGGAATTTTATAAGTCTTAATATTAGTGATGCAGGCGTTATCGGAGAACCAGATCTAAGTGCAATTAATTGGTTCAGGATTTATCACTTTAAATCTGCCGAGATGACAACCAGAATTGATGCCATCGCTATTACAGACCCTAATGCAGGCGAAAGAACTCCCCTTACTGTGTTTGACGGCTCAGGCGACGGTAACTATTATGCCGGAACCGAAGTAACCATTACCGCTGATAATATTGAAGGAAAATTATTTGATCATTGGGAAGTAACTTCCGGTAGTGCAACAATTGCTGATGCAAATGCTTCAACTACCACTGTAACAACTTCTGCCGAAGCTTCTGTCATTACCGCAGTATTTAACGAATTGAACTATCCAACACTTACAATAAATAATGGTACACCTGATGGAGAATTTTCGGAAGGCGACAGATTAATTATTTATGCCGATCCGGCCCCTGAAGGGAAAATATTTGATAAATGGGTTATAGAATCAGGTTCTCCTGTAATAGCGAATATAAATGCATCCAACACCTTTTTAACCATGCCCGCTGAGGATGTTGTAATTACAGCAACATATATTGACGATCCATCAGTTTCTACAAATAATCTCACGAATTCACCAGGCTTCAATATTTACCCAAATCCGGCCCGCTCAGAAATATTTGTAGTTGTGAATAATTATAAATCGTCTGAAATTAGTATCACTATTTTGGATATTAGCGGAAGAACAATTCTGCAAAAAGTCTATGAAAACAGTATGCAAAATCAATATCAGAAGATTACGATTCCTGTTTCTGATCTGGACATAGGAACCTATTTTATTAATGCTCAAGTAGATAATGTAATTCATACAGAATTGATTTTTATCCGGTAAATAGTGTCTGCAAGAAGACTAAAGACTTGCGAAGCCATAAAAATTGCAATTTACAATACATGAGTATATCAGCAATTTTATGGCAGGCGAAACGAAGAAGTTGAGGCTTTCTTGCAATCACCAAATAGTTTTGGGGATAAACAGCAATGTTTTCCCCATTACTTCAATCTAATTACGTGCTTTTAAAAACTTATAAAATGGTGAAAATTAATAAGATATTACCCGCAATATTCTTTCTGGCAATAGACTGGGTATCAGCTTACACCCAAAATGTGCATGAAAAACAATCCACAAAGAAAAATGTCTTGTTTATTGTTGTAGATGATCTGAATACAACCCTGGGTTGCTATGATCATCCGGTAGTAAAAACGCCTAATATTGATCAATTAGCTGCCAAAGGGATAAAATTTAACCATGCGTATTGCAACTTCGCTGTATGTGGGCCAAGCCGGGGATCTCTTTTAACTGGACTTCTGCCTGAAACCATAGGAATTACCGATAACCGCACACCGTTGCAGGAAAAGCTTGGTGACAAAATAACCCTCCCGAATCTATTTAAACAAAATGGATATTACACAATGGGATTGGGCAAGATCTTTCACAGACGTTCAAAAGGATATGGTGATCCAAAATCCTGGGATGAATATTACACCTATGAAACAACAGCAAAGGGTAAAAAAGGTGAAATGAGAAATATGACAGATGGAGAACTGGCCTGGTGCCATTGGAGAATTGCAGAGGGAGATGATATGGACCAGCAGGATGGACAAGTAGCTGCAAAAGCTGTTGAGTTGATAAAAACCGAAAGACAAAATCCTTTCTTTTTAGCGGTTGGATTTCATAAACCGCACGATCCGTTTGTGGCTCCAAAAAAGTATTTTGATATGTATTCTTTAAGTGATTGCACTCCCCCCGAATTACCAGAAGGATGGGAGCCTCCTTACGATCATACCCTTCCACCTCAAACAGACGTTTTTAACAGGTTTACCGACAATGATAAGCGTGAATTCCTTCGTTCATATTATGCCGCTACAAGCTTTATGGATGCACAAGTGGGTAAGGTACTGGAAGCACTTGAAGAATCTGGTCAAATGGAAAATACCATCATAGTTTTATTTGGAGATCATGGTTATCATCTTGGAGAACACAACTGGTGGAATAAAGTAACCATATTTGAAATGGGTACCCGGGCACCATTTATTATTGGTGGAGGACTGATTCAGAAAAAGGGAGTAACCTCAGAAGCCATGTTCGAATTTATTGACATTTACCCCACACTGGCTGATTTCTGCGAATTGCGAGGAGTTCCTGAATATCTTGAGGGTGAGAGCTTTGCTAATATTTTGGAAAATCCATTGCAGGAATTCCGCTCTGCAGTCCAGGCAACTACAAGGCGTGGAGAAATGGAAGGAAAAATGGTTAAGACTAAAAAATGGAGATATGTTGAGTGGGATAATGGTGAGAAAGGTGCTGAATTATACGACCAGACCCATGATCCGATCGAATATCATAATTTGGCAAATGATGTTAAATATGATTCTGTAATAAATGAGATGAAAATGCTTCTGCGGAAATAATTGATTACTAAAATGAATACCATGAAATATATTTTACCACTTGCTTTTATAATTGTTTTATCTGGATGTTCGAATAATGAAGACCTCGCCGATAAAATCTCATCAAACCCTTACTTTTCATACACGAAAGAAAAAGCTTTGAAAGTGATGGAAACAGGTTTAAGTGCAGGTGATAAATATGATGAAGTATGGATACGTGACTACAATACATTTATTGAACTTGCTTCCGAAGTATATCCCCCTGAAACATTAAAGAATAATCTCCTGGTTTTTTTGAAATTTCAGGGAGATGATGGCAATATAATCGATGGCTTTACACCTGTTGAACAGGTAGGCGAATTAGAATATGATTACATATACTCAGATCTGGAACCCAGGTATGCCGGTCATAAAAACACAGTTGAAACAGATCAGGAGACTTCACTTATTCAGGCATTTTACAAGTATATCAATATAACCGGAGATACCAGGGTTCTAAGTGATACAATTGACGGAGAACTGGTTGCTGAAAGACTTGAACGGGCCCTTGGTTTTTTAATAAACCATCGATATAGTAAGGAATATGGACTGATTTGGGGAGCAACAACTGCAGACTGGGGAGATGTACAACCGGAACATGAGTGGGGAGTCTTTTTAACTGAGGATACCCATTATGCATTAGATATTTACGACAATGCAATGTTTATCATCGCAATTGATAACTTTTTAGAATTGTTTCCAGGAAAAAAGAGCAGGTGGAATCCCATAAAAAGTCAACTGACAAAAAATGTACGTACGCATCTCTGGGATGAAGAAAACCAAAAATTTATACCTCATAAGTATCTGGAGGATTCTCCCTTCCCGGACGACTTCAATGAGCAGGAGATTTTTTACCACGGAGGAACAGCAGTGGCTATTGAAGCAGGTTTACTTACAAAAGATGAGATAAAAGCTTCTCTTGAGCATATGGTCAATAATGTTGAAAAAGCCGAAGCCGCTTCCATTGGTCTTACCTTATACCCACCCTATCCGGATGGATTTTTTAAAAATAAAAGCATGTATGAATATGGGTATCAAAACGGCGGAGACTGGACATGGTTTGGAGGTAGAATGATTCAACAACTCATAGAAAATGGCTTTATTGAAGAGGCGTACATTCATGTTCAACCCATGGTAAAAAGGGTGCAAGAAAATGACGGTTTTTATGAATGGTATACCTTAAATAATGAACCTAAGGGTTCAGGAACTTTCAGGGGATCAGCAGGGGTGCTTTATAAGGCTATTCTTATGTTTGAGGAATTTATAAATGAATAATAAAAGAGAGTTACGAAAGCTCTTCATGAAAAGTTTAATGCATATGAAACTAAAACAATTATTTTTTGCCGGACTTTGTCTTTTTCCTTATCAAAAGTCCGTTGGGCAAACAGAGACTAAGAAAAATCTTCTTTTTATCATGACGGATCAGCAAAAGTTTGATGCCTTAGGATACGCAGGTAATTCAGTTATTCAAACACCAAATCTTGACAGTCTGGCAAAAATGGGTGCATATTTTCGCAATGCATATACCCCTTGTGCTGTTTGCGGTCCTGCCCGATCTTCCATCCTCACAGGTTCAACCATTGAAAATACGGGTGTTCCTACAAACAATGAAACATATTATAATACTGATGAAAGTATTATGCCAATGCCAACTTTTGACGAAATTTTAAGTGAAAATGGATACCACTGTGAATATTATGGTAAATGGCATAGTGTTTCTTCCCATGCTGACATATATAAAAATCCGGTGAAAATGGCCAGCAATGGAAACTCAATTTTCGGTCCGGGCGGACAAAGTCATATCTGGAGAGATGAACTGGACAAACTTGGAACTCCCCCGGATCCTCAGGAAGGCCAATTTATAGATTTAATGTCGAAGTGGCCCTATATTGCCAACCCTCTGGATCGGTATTATGGCTCAACACACGAAGAACTAATATCTCAGGGCAGAAGGCATTCCCAACCCGATCAACACGGAGAATTATTATTGGATACAGGCTATACAATGACAGCCTTTCAGGCTAAACAAACCATTGAAGCTCTTGAACGATTGAAGGATTCAACCTTTAGTATTACCTGCTCATTCCATTTTCCACATTCACCTATGCTCATCCCTGAGCCTTACTATGGAATGTATCCGGCAGATCAAATGGTTCCTCCTGTAAGTATTAGTGATAATATGTTTAACTCGCCTTACATCAATTCAAATGGGCGACAAAATCTGCCTGAATATGCAGACCCTGCCAAAGTAAAGTATATGATATCTGAGTATTATGGAATAATAACAGAGATTGATGTATGGGTGGGACGCATCCTGGATAAGCTAAACGAACTAGGTATTGCTGATAATACCATGATAATATTTACCAGTGACCATGGAGAAATGCTTGGTGCTCATGGTATGCGTGAAAAAAATATCTTTTTAGAAGAATCGGCTCATATTCCATTGGCTATAAGCGTTCCGGGAGAAATCCCCGCTGAAACAGAAGTTGATGGCTATACTTCTCTGATTGATCTTTTTCCAACGATATTGGATTACCTGGGTGTTCCCGAGCACCCTTCAGATGGAACAAGTCTTCGCGGGCTAATCGAAGGCACTAATCCAGAACAGGGAGAATATGTGGTAACAGAATGGAACTCCAGTGGAGATGCACATCCAAACTATATGATCGTAAAAGACGGGTATAAATTAATGATCCCATTCACCATCAGTTCGCAGGTAATCAATGCCATGTATGATTTGAATACTGACCCCCACGAGATGACAAATTTGTTAGGTAGCAATCCAAATATTGACCAATACATAGATAAAGCAGAGGATTTAAGAGCCTCTTTGGTGGAGTGGCTTGAAGAAAGAAATTCGATACATACCTATAGTGTTAGTAAGAGAGACCTATTAAATGGAGGGAAACCAACAGGAAATGGTGCTTCGTTTGTTTCGCAGGAAGTGCCGGATTTTATAGCTGGTGACACTATTACAGTGAATATTACAATGAAAAATACCGGAACCACGGCCTGGATACCAGAAGGAATGTTCAGACTGGGAAGTCAGGCTCCGGCAGACAATGAAAAATGGGGGTTATCGAGAGTTGAGCTAAATCCGGGTGACAGCATTATCCCAGGAGCTGAGAAAACATTTACATTTGATATTGTGGTACCTGATTCTGAGGGAATACACAATTTTCAATGGCAGATGATTCAGGAGGGTGAAGAATGGTTTGGCTATAAATCTGATATGAAACAGATTATTATAGGAGATCCTGGTGCTTATTGGGATGATTGCGATGATCTTTCTGACTGGAAATCATCATCTGCATTAATTATTAACAGTACTGATCAACAACAAGGAAATGGTTGCATTGAATATTCTGCAGCCGGAACAGACGAGTTCAAAAAAACCTTCTCTACACCTTATAATTCAAGAGGGTCTGAAGCGAGTACAGTATTGAAATTCTGGTATTACGTTTCTGATGTATCATTATTTGAAAGTGCTAACCAGGTGGAAATTGGGAGTGCGGGAAAACCTGATCAGGATGAATATAACTGGAGTTTAACCAATTTGACCAATGGCTGGAATTTTATTGAATTGAATGTAAGTGAAGCTGGCAAACTGGGTTCTCCCGATTTAAATGCCATCAACTGGTTTAGAATATATCATAAAAAATCAGGGGTTATTACTACCCGAATAGATGCTATCCAGCTTGTTGATCCAAATGCTGAGCCTATTTACACGCTTTTAGTAAATGGAGGTATCGGGGGTGGAAATTATTTTCAGGGTGAAGAGATAACAATTACAGCCAATACAGCTCCTGAAGGAAAATTATTTGAAAAGTGGATTATTGATCAGGGTAATGCAACCATTGCTGATACAACTTCTGAAACAACTGTAGTTACTATGGGAACGGAAACATCTGTAATATCAGCGGTATACAGAGAAACTGAAAAATATGCCTTAACTGTGAATAATGGAAGTGCCAGTGGGTCATATTCTGCAGGAGTTAGCATAATGATTCAGGCTAATAATGCAGAAGAAGGACAAACATTTGATAAATGGGTGATTAACCAGGGAAATGTATCTATTTCAGAATCTTCTCCATTGATTTATCTTACAATGCCTGAAGAAGATGTTGAGATTACGGCCACTTATAAGGTAATCGTTTCCACTTATGATAAACATGAAAAAATAAACATGATAGATATTTATCCAAATCCTGCCAAAAATTACTTTAATGTTAAAGTCGATCTTAAAAAATCGGCAAAGATAGATATTTCGATAATTGATTTAAGTGGTAGAGCATTTAATGTAAAAAATTCTGATAATTTAGTGCTGCCGAATGCTCAAGCTATAAAAATTCCTGTAAATAATTTGACTCCCGGAACCTATTTCTTAAAGTTAAATATTGATAATGAAATGTTTACAAAGCTAATTGTGATTGAATGAGTTTTTTGAAAAAATAAAAAATTATGAAGATTAAAACCCGGGGGTATTTCCTGCTTTTTATTTTATTTACAGGCCTTACCAACTCAGGAATATGTGGTAAAATTATCCGTCCCTGGCGCTCAACAACAGCAATTGTAAAAGCTGGTGAAAATTTTAATGTTTGGTTTGATGCCGATAATGGACAAACGGTCAATTCAGTAGAATTAAAAGGCCCATACCACTCTGTTCCATGCTCATTTTCAATTATAACAGGCGATTGGGAATATGATCCCCTGTCGGGAAACAGATATAACACAAGAATTGAAGTAACCGTACCGCCAGACGCCCCAGCTGATCGCTATGACCTGACTTTAATTACTTCCTCAGGTAATGAAATTTCTTATGGTGGGGTTAAGGTTGTTACAGAATTCAAAGAACTGTATTATATCATGCATATGTCTGATGGACATATCTATCAATCCAACTATGATCCGATTACCCTGCTCTCAAAAAAAGGGGTGATGATTGAAATGGCAAATATAATGGATTGTCAAATTATTATAGAGACAGGTGATAATATGTACAATGTCAGAAATCATCCGGAACGTGAAGAATACTATTTTTTGGGTATTGAAGATGAAGGTATAAAGGGAATGGCAAAAGCAACTGCCGCTACTTTTTTAGTCCCCGGTGATCACGATGCATATAAAGGTAATGATTGGGCCCAGTCTACGGTTCAGGTAAATTCCGATTTTTTTAATGATTATTGGGGACTTCAAAATACAAACTTCAAATATGGAAATGGCCGGTTTATGATGCTTAATAATGCCTGGGACGTATCGACTAGCAGTGCAAAAGGGCATGCATACCAGGTAAGTGATGCTGCAGAGTGGCTGATTAATGATGGAGCGGGAGGAAATTTCTTTGTAACTGCAGGGCATAGTTACGATAAAATTCATGAATTTATCGATGACCATGAACCACTTGATCTTGTGCTTGCTGGTGACAAACACCATGTTGGAACAGATAACCCATACGAATTTGATACAGGCAGTAAGAAATGCGCATACATTGCAAGATCCATCAGAGACCATTTTCAATTTAACTTATTTAAGGTAAATAATACAGAAGGGACCTTCACCCCTGTTTCCGGAACCAATAGTTTGGTGTCTGTTCTCAAAAATGGTGATGAAGCCGACAGAACAACATGGGTACCAAACCTAACCCTCACTTATGAAAATGAGAATGATGGTACAAATGTAAAAAACACTGCAACAATTGTCAATGATTTTCATTTTCCGATTGAAGGAGCCAAAGTACGTTTTGTAATGCCTAAAGGATTTAATTATGAAATTACGAATGCCAGCTTGAAGCAAGAATTTGAGGGTGATCTGTATTTTATTGTAGATGTTATACTTGATGTGGCAGCCAACAGCACTGTGGAAGTCTCAATCCGTGCCGACGATTTGTGTCCGGATGATCCGGAGAAAAAAGATCCGGGGTTATGTGGTTGTGGTATTCCGGAAGGAACTTGTCCGTCATATCCGCTGGTGGTAAACAATGGAACAGGCGATGGCAGTTACCAGCCACTTCAGGAAGCAACTATCACAGCCAACCCTCCTGCTGAAGGCATGCAGTTTTATACCTGGGAAGTTAGCTCAGGAAGCCCGACGATAGATGATACAGCAGCCACAACAACTACATTAACATTAGGGTATGAATCTGCCACAATTACTGCCTCTTATAAAGAAATACCAAAAGTAAACAGTTCATCCTTTGTTTCTCAGTCAGTACCGGAATTAACACCTGGTGAGACAATCACGATTAGTATCATTATGAAAAATTCCGGCACCACCACATGGACCAGTGCAGACGGATACAAATTAGGAAGTCGGTCTCCGGTGAACAATGAGGTTTGGGGTTTGAACAGGGTTGAATTAAGTGTTGACGAAGAAATAAAACCCAATGAGGAAAAGATATTCACTTTTGATATTACTGCACCCTCTGAAGATGGAATTTATATCCTTCAATGGCAAATGATACAGGAAAATGGAGAGTGGTTTGGAGATAAATCAATTTCTGAAAATTTAATCCTCGGATATCCTGAAGATTATTGGGATGAATGTGATATACTTTCCGGCTGGAATTCATCATCAGACCTATCCCTAAATAGCAACGATCAGAAGCAGGGTAGCGCATGCATTGAATATTCTTCCAGCAATACAGATGAGTTTAAAAAATCATTTTCTACACCTTATAATTCAAGAGGAAAGGAAGAAAGCACCATTTTAATGTTTTGGTATTACATTTCTGATGTATCAAAATTAGGAGCGGCCAATCAGGTTGAAATCGGCAGTGCAGGAAAAAATGACCAGGATGAATATAGCTGGAGCCTGACAGATTTAAGCAACGGTTGGAATTTTATAGTCCTTAATGTGAGTGAAGCTACCGTAATAGGTTCCCCTGACTTATCAGCAATCAACTGGTTTAGATTATACCATCAAAAAACCGGAAGTGTTACTACCCGAATTGACGGGCTTCAACTAATTGATCCGAATCCCATTCCCTTATATTCACTTATCGTAAACAACGGAAGTGGCAGTGGATCTTATACAGCAGGTGAATCAATTATGATTCAGGCCAACAATGCACCTGATGGACAAAGTTTTGATAAATGGGTTATAAATTCAGGAGAACCAAATTTTCCGGAATCTTCATCATTAGTATTTCTCACAATGCCTCAAATGGATGTTGAAATAACTGCCACTTATGAAGATGTGGTTTCCGTAAATGATAATCTTGAAGATTCTTTTGAATTGAATATTTTTCCGAATCCTGCATCAGACAACTTACATATAGAACTAATGCTCAAAGATAATTCAGATGTAAAAATATTAATTCAGGATATTAGTGGACGTGATATTGGATTAATGAAGTACGGAAATTTCCTTCATGGATCACATAAAGTAACTATACCTGTTAATAATATTCAGGAAGGAATGTATTTGATAAAAGTAAATATTAATGATAATCAGATTACCAGGGGTATCATAATAAACTAAATTTATAATCAATGGTAATTACTAGCGTACTGCCATGGCAGGAGTCTTCTATTTCTGATTTTTTTGATATACCGCTTTTTAAACATCTCAAATGCCCTACAAGAGGTCCTATGGTATGACATTACAACAAATTGGACAAGCCCAATAACGATTAATCGGGATTATAATTGGAAAAAGAAATGGCAGGCATCCAGATCAACTGCGGGCAATGACAATGATTGATTTTAAAACAGTGGTTATTGAAGCCATACTGGCACATCCACTGCTTTAGAACCCATAAAACACAAATATTGGAGAATTGAAAAGAATTATCACTATCAGAATACCAGCGATGAGAAATTTATAACTAAAAGATCATTGTAAAATAATCCCGTAATGATGAAAGGAATTGGATTTTTATTGAAGGGACTTCTTCTTTCCATGCTTTTATGGTATGGGGGAAAGGCACTTCCGCAGAATTACCGAATAGATTATTCCACAGCAGAAATTCTTGGATATATAAATGATTACAGAATTGTTGAAGCCAGTGGTATGGCTGCATCTTATAATACACCAGGTGCTTTCTGGGTACATAATGATTCGGGTGATGGTTCCAATATATTTTTGATTGATTCTAGCGGAAAAACACTTTCAAGCGGAACAATTTTTAATACAACTTCCCGGGATTGGGAGGATATTGCCTCATTTGTTATCAACGAACAATCCTATTTGTTAATTGCCGATGTTGGCGATAACCCGGTTAATAAGTCTGAATACTGGTTGTATATCATCAAAGAACCTGTTTATAATGAAGGTAATACTTCCGGAAATTCTTACACTGTTGTTCGCACCATTCAATTTCAATATGAAAATGGTTCTCAAAACTGCGAATCAGTAGCCGTTGATACACATGAAAATAAAATCATATTGGTGAGCAAATCCGGTAATGGTAATAACGAACGATTTGTATATGAAATTCCCCTGTCGGTGGAAAACGGTCAGGAAACAACAACTGCTAAACTCATTGGCCAATTTCCGATGGATGGTACAACAGCTATGGATATTTCAAACGATGGACAACGTGCCATTGTACTTACCTATGAAGACGCATATGAATTTATACGGTTTACCGGTAATTCCTGGCAGGATGCTTTTTCTTCAACACCCAGAAAAATCACCATGCCGCAACGACCAGGTGGCGAAGCCATTGCTTATGGCACTAATGGCGTAGATATATACCTCGTTCGGGAGGGAGCGTCATCTCCTGTTTGGTACCTAAAAGGCAACCAGGAGCAAGGTACTGTTTTTCAGGTTGACATGTTTGAAGAAGAAGATATTTATGATCAAAAGGTATGGTTAAATATTGTAGGGATAGATTCTGCAATTTTGATGACGGATACAGATCAGGATTTTATATATACCTGTAAAGTGAAGTTACCAAGAGACAGTACTTACAGGTTTTACTTTAGCACTGCCATTAATGGTGAAAATGGTATCGATACCGTCTATGAACAAATACTTGATTCTTGTGCAAACCTTCAGGAGTATCGTGAAATTTTGCTTTCGCGAGAAAGTACTATGCTAAAACCATATATTTTTAATTCCTGTTATGAGCGCCCCTATTATATAACCTTGTCAGTGAATTTAAAGGAGGTGAGCGATATGGCAGAAGGTGGGTCCGTTTGGTTACAAACAAATAATCCGGATAGTATCTATGAAATGTCTGATACTGATAACGACCTCATTTATGATATCACGCTCCCGGTAGAAAAAGGCTCGGTTTTAACATACCGTTTCGGATACCAAAATGATCCTGATCCGCAAGTTGGTTTTGAATTTGAAAATATACCTTCTGAATGCAGTAATTCGGAGGGTTACCGGACCTACATGGCACAGCAGGAGCAAATCGAATTACTTTCCGTATTATTTGGTGATTGTCAACAGGCTCTCCCAGAAGGGGCAGACATTACAGACCTCCAAGGTGTATCAATTTATGGATCAAACGATAATGAATCATGGGACGGCGCAACCTCTGGAGCAGGTTCGCCGGACGGTCAGGAAGTGGATAAACTTATTGATAACAATATAAATACAAAATACCTTGTCAGAGCAATAAATTCATGGGTTGATATATTATTGCCAAATCTAACAAAGGTATCTGCTTACACCATTACATCCGGTTCAGATGTACCCTCACGCGATCCACGAACATGGTCATTTCAGGGTTGGAACAGAGAAACAGATCAGTGGGAAACAATTCATACTGTTGAAGCAAATCCGGAATGGCAGCAACGATTGCAACGTAAAAGCTGGTATTTTGAAAATAATAATTGGTATGGGAAATACAGATTGCATATTTATGAAATTAATGGCAATCCTCAGAATTTAATGCAGATGGCCGAATTTCAAATGTTTGGCGAAGTAGGTGATACCATTCAGTGGTCAGCTAATGCAAAACTAACATCCTTAACAGTAAGAAACTTTGAGCTGGAACCGGATTTCGATCCTTTGAAATTTGACTATCACGTGACATTGCCACAAGGAACGGTTACAATGGTAATTGATGCTGTGCCGGAAGATGACCATGCAAAGGTAGATGGAACAGGTTCCTATTTGCTTATCACCCTTTCTGAATACCCTGAAATTATAGTTACCGCAGAAAATGGTGTTGCAACCCATACATATA
>JBEPYD010000030.1:0-18542 GCA_041641575.1 Bacteroidales bacterium | reverse complement strand
GTTTTCCCAAACCCTGTCAAAAATGCTGTTACCATTTCCGGACTACCCGTAAACAGCAATGTAAATGAAGTAAAAGTTTATGATTTAAGTGGCAGAGTTTGTCATACTTTGTCAAAGAATGACATGGTGCAATCTTATCAAAGTTGTTATATTCGCCTCGGTAATTTAACTGGCGGTGTATATTTTCTGGAAATCAATTATCAAATTGATCAGGATAAATACAGCAAGCAGTTAAAAATTATTAAAAACGAATAAACAAAAAAGCTTTTATGATTAAAAAAATCCAACCCTGGGTCTTTGCTTCAATAGCACTGACCCAGGTAAGTTGTGATAAGGAGGAAGAAAAATTACCCCTGCCAAATATTCTGTGGATTGTAAGCGAAGATAACAGCCCTTTCATTGGCGCCTACGGAGATGAATTTGCCACAACTCCTGTTTTAGACAGTCTTGCTTCAGCAGGTACACTTTACGAACATGCATTTGCAACTTCTCCGGTTTGCGCACCTGCACGTTCCACATTGATAACGGGTATGTATGCCAACAGCATGGGTACAGAAAATATGCGGAGTAACTATCCTTTGCCTGATGAGTTTCAATTTTTCCCTTCATACTTAAGAGATGCAGGGTTTTACACAACCAACAACAGCAAAAAAGATTATAACACAATAGATCAGGAGGAAGCCTGGCATGAATCCAGTAAAACTGCTACCTACTTAAACCGTAAACCCGGTCAGCCTTTTTTCCACGTGCAAAATATTCATGTCAGTCACGAGAGTAGTCTGCACGATTCCATTCCCTGGGAAGACTTAAAGCACGATCCGGAGCATGTGCCTATACCGGATTATCACCCACAAAATGCTGCCATGAAGCATGACTGGGCACAATATTATGATAAGGTACAACAGATGGATGCTGAAGTGGGAAAAATTCTCAATGAGCTTCAGGAAAGTGGACTGGCAGACAGTACCATTGTGTTTTACTACAGCGACCATGGAGGTGTGGTAGGCCGCAGCAAGCGTTTCATTTTCGAATCAGGGCTGCATGTGCCCCTCATCATTTCTTTTCCGAAAATGTATCGTCATCTTGCCCCCACATCTGCAGGTGAAAAAACAGACAGGCTGGTAAGCTTTGTTGATTTTGGACCTACAGTGCTCAGCCTTGCCGGGATTGATGCTGCAGAAAACATGCAGGGAAAACCTTTTTTAGGAAAATATACAGCACCTGAAAAAGATTACACCTATGGGTATCGTGGACGTATGGATGAAAAACTTGACCTGGTAAGAAGTGTTAGGGACAAACAATACCGCTATGTACGAAATTATATGCCTCATAAAATCTACGGACAATATATTCAGTATCTGTGGCGGGCTCCTTCCATGCAGGCATGGGAGAAAGCTTTTCATAAGGGAGAGCTGAATGAGAAACAGGCAGCCTTCTTTAACGAAAAACCTGTGGAAGAGCTTTATGATGTTAACCGCGATCCGGATAATGTGGTAAATCTTGCCGGAGTTGAGGAATATCAGGATATATTAATGAGTTTGAGAGCAGAGCACGAGCGCTGGATTAAAGAAATTAAAGATGTCGGCTTCATCCCTGAGCCGCTTGTAGAAGAGGTGGCAGTAGAAAAGCCCTTGTATGAATATGTGAGACAGGATGATTTTCCTTATGAAAGAATTTATGAAACAGCCCGCATGGCCTCTTCGCGCGATAAAGCTTATGCTGATGAACTGTTGCTCCGCATGGATGATGCTCATCCGGCCATACGCTACTGGGCAGTTACCGGAGCCCTTATTCTTGAACTGAAAAGCCCTTCTGCAATCACCGAACTTAAAAAACGACTGGGCGATGAGAAAGCCTTTGTTCGTGCAGCTGCAGCAGAGGCATTATATAAATTGGGTGAGAAGGATGGCTTCATTAATGCACTGAATTCTGCCCTTGACAGCGAGTATCAGATGACCCGTGTGTACGCACTGAATGTGATAAGCCAGATGGGCGAAGATGCACTTCCCCTGAAGGAGAAAATAGCTTCATTGATCACCGGAGACCCTGGTACTACCGTTTATGATATCAGAGAGGCAATGAATATTATCAGTAAGCTTGAATAAGCTTCTTTATTAATGCCCATGTCAACCTAAAAACAAAATTTATTACTAATCGAAACCTATTCATTCAAAAATGGCCTTAAATAGAAAAAGTATAGGACTGTTCAGCGGTATAATTGCATTTTTAGTCATTATATTATTCACAGATTTGGAACCCGGCAACCCTGCCGTAACCAATACACTTGCAGTAGCCACATTAATGGCTATTTGGTGGGTTACAGAAGCATTGCCCCTTTCTGTAACAGCACTTGTTCCTGTAGTTTTGTTTCCTTTTTTTGGCATTGCCGACGGAAGCGAAGTAAGCTCAACCTATTTTAACCACATTATTTTTCTGTTTATCGGTGGTTTTATCATGGCACTGGCCATGGAAAAATGGAATCTTCATAAACGCATTGCCTTACGTATTTTAATGCTGGTAGGCGTAAGCCCGGGAAGAATTTTACTCGGTTTTATGCTTGCCACAGCCTTTCTTTCCATGTGGATATCAAACACGGCCACTACCATGATGATGGTTCCAATTGTGCTTTCTGTGACAGCAAAACTGGAAGAAACAATGGGTGGCAAAAACACGGGCGCTTATGCTACCGGTCTTATTCTGGCCCTGGCTTACAGTGCCAGCATAGGAGGACTTGCCACTCTGGTGGGTACACCGGGAAATCTTATTTGCGTGCGAATGGTAACGGTGCTTTTTCCGGGCGCTCCTGAACTTACTTTTGCAAACTGGATGTTCTTTTCGTTACCTATAAGCATTACCATGTTTGGTATTGCCTGGGCTCTCATTTACTTTCTTTTCCGTCCCAAATCAAAATGGGGTAATTTAAGCGCAGATACTTTCCGGAAACAACATCATGAATTAGGAAAGATATCAACAGAAGAAAAAATTGTATTTGTATTATTTGCTTTACTGGCCTTGTTGTGGATATTCCGTAAAGATATCGATACCGGCCTGTTTATCATACCCGGATGGGCAAATCTTTTCAAACATTCTCCCTTTTTAAATGATGGAACCGTTGCTGTGGCATTGGCCATTCTTTTATTTGCCATTCCGGCTCCAAATCACAAAGGGCAACGAATCATGGACTGGAAAACTGCCAGAAATTTACCGTGGAACATCGTTTTGCTGTTTGGCGGCGGGTTTGCGCTTGCACTTGGGTTTGAGTCATCAGGGCTGGCATTATGGTTTGGCGAACAGTTTTCATGGACGCATGGCATCAACCCTTTTATTATCCTGTTCATTATTCTTTTATCCATGTCGTTGCTCACAGAGCTGACCTCGAATGTGGCTTCTACACAAATGCTTTTGCCTGCCTTTGCAGCCCTGGCTGTAAGCAGCGGAAACAATCCGTTGCTGTTCATGGTGCCCATTACGCTGGCTTCTTCGCTTGCATTTATGCTTCCAACGGCTACACCGCCAAATGCCATTGTTTTTGGAACAGGGAAAATTTCAATCCCAATAATGTTTCGCACCGGGTTTGCCCTGAATATTATTGGCGTGTTGGTAGTATTGTTTTTTACCTGGCTATTGGGAGAAGGAATGCTTAACATTGTGCCTGGTGAGATGCCGGAATGGGCTGTTCTTAAATAGGATTGGCTGCTATTTAATTAGAGTCTGTCTATAAAGTCTGGTGTTTGGATTATAATGTTCGATAACAAGGCTTGCGAAGCCCCAAAATGCGGAGTTTACTGATGTAAATGAGCAATTTTGGGGCGAGCATAACGAAGTTAGCGGATATTATGGACAAACACTAATTAGCATTGAAACGGCTAAAGTAAATACAAGTCCGCAAACCGCGATGATAGTTTCCATAACTGTCCATGAGCGTAGGGTTTGCTTTTCATTCATGCCAAAATATTTACTTACCAGCCAAAATCCACTGTCGTTAACATGCGAAAGAATAGTGGCTCCCGAAGCAATTGCAATGACTACCAGCGCCAGTTGAGGAGGAGACAATTCAAAAACCTCCAGCATGGAAGCAAAAATGCCAGCTGCAGTTATCATGGCTACGGTTGATGATCCCTGGGTTATCCTTACGGCAGCTGAAAGCAGCCAGGCAAGGACAATGGGATGAACAGATGAACCAGCCAGGGAATTTGCCATAATTTCTCCTATGCCACTATCTACCAGCACCTGTTTAAGTACGCCTCCGGCACCTGTAATTAAAATGATGATACCTGCCGGCCCGAGTGCACGGGTGCTAAGTTCCAAAACCTTTTCCTTTGAGAAGCCTCTTCTAAGGCACAAAAACCAAATAGCGGCAAGTGTGGCAAGAATGAGCGCAGTAAATGGATGTCCAAGAAAAATAATGATCTCTGTAGCCAGATTGTCAGATAAGCTGCCCGTTTTGATGAGGGTTTCAGTAAGTGTACTGGACAGAATTAAAAGTAGCGGCAAGGCAATGATGGACACAATAGTATAGAACGAAGGAAGTTGTTCTCCTGGATCATCTGTGGATTCCGTGCTGAAAAGATGTTCAGGAGGGGAGAGTTTTATTTTTCCTGAGATATATTTGCCAAAAAGCGGACCGGCTATAATTGCAGTAGGTATTCCCAGTAAAAATCCAAACAGTATTACCCATCCAAGATCGGCACCTACAATCTCTGCAACTGCCACAGGGCCCGGAGTGGGAGGGATAAAGCTGTGCGTTACTGCCAGTCCGGCCAGCAAAGGAATGCCAAAATACAAAAGCGATTTTTTAGTATCCCGTGCCAGGGCATATAGAATAGGCGCTAAAATTACCAGGCCAACATCAAAAAACACCGGTATGGCTATAATGAAACCCGTTATTACCATGGCACGGGGCGCTTTTTTTACTCCAAACCGCTGCATCAGGGTTTGGGCAAGTGCCTTAGCCCCTCCGGAGCTTTCCAGCATTTGGCCAAAAATAGCACCCAATCCAACAACTGTAGCTACAAAACCCAGCGTGCCGCCCATGCCTTTCTGCATGGTTTCAATGATATCACTCAGCGGCATTCCCGCCAAAATACCTGTTAGAATTGAAGTGATCAATAATGCAATAAAGGCACTTATTTTAAACCTGAGGACCATTAAAAGCAGTACAAGCACTGCTGCAACTATAATAATGATAATGTATCCTACAGACATTTTGTAGTCCTATTATTGATTTGCATTCCTTTCAATAGCAAGTAAACTGCTTTTGGCAGCACTTGAAACATAATTGTTCTTATCATCTACCAGCTCTAAAAGTACACTTTTAAGCGCCATGGCCTCTTTTGGCAGGCTTCCTGCCATGTTTGCCGCAAATGCACGTGAGACTTCGGGAGCCTTTCTCATTACATCTTCTAAAATTATTATACCCTCCTCTTTCTCTCCTGCTTTAATCAGGGCATAAGCTGCTGCAATTTTCACTACGGGTATTTCATCCTGACTTAAATTTTTAAGGCCAGCTACTACGTCTTTTGAGATATTTGAGGCATTTCCCAATCCTTTTGCTGCCCAAAACCGCACTGATGGGATAGTATCGTTAAGCGCAGCAAGGAGAACATCCTGATTAGCATCAGGAAACAAACCCTTGTTGGCAGCTTCCTGAACTTTTTGAAAATAATGTGGTGTTTTTTGGAGAAAATCATAAACCGGCATATCATGTTCTGCCTGTAACCGAAATAATTCAGCTTCGGGAATTAATCCTAAATCCATTTCAGATTGTTGCCAGCGGAGAAAAACATCCCGCATTTCTTGCAGCTTTTCTGCATACTCCAAATCATTTGCAAGGTTAAATAACTCATCCGGGTCGCTTTCAATGTTATATAATTCTTCCACCGGTTTGGTTTTTCTAAACCATATGGCTGTTTCTTCACCCATTTTATTTTCCTGATCAAGTTTGTTTAATTCTCGCATCATGGGGATTTGAAGACGGTACTGTATAATCTGTTTATTTGGTCTTTCAGGATAATAATTCCGGATGTATTTATATTGTCCATCACTTGCAGCCCTTACCAATTCGTATTGGGCATCCATCCTGTCGCGTGCTGCGTATATATATTCCCGCATTTCTGTTTTGGGTCCAATAAAAACTTTACCATTCATAATTTCAGGTTTTTCAATTCCTGCCATCGCCAGCATGGTGGGTCCCAAATCCATCAGGCTTACAAGTTTATCCTCACGGGTTCCGGCCAGCAGCTTATCAGGGAACCGCACAATCAGTGGAACTTTTATACCGGAATTATATAATTCTCTTTTTTGCCTCGGCAAGGGGCCGCCATGGTCACTCCAGAAAACAATAATGGTGCTATCCATTAATTCCTGTGCTTCAAGCTGATGCAGCAGATCTCCCACTTTTGCATCCATTAACATAATGTTGGAATAGTTGCGGGCAAGATCTTTTTTTACCAGGAAATTATCTTCAGGATAATAAGATGGTACTGGTACCTCAGATGGAGTGCGCAGGAGTGAATTCCAGCTTCCCAGTGCCCATATTTTGCTTTCATGTGTGATGGTGGAATTAAAAACGGCGAAAAATGGTTGTCCGGGTTGCCGGTTTTTAAAGTGGGCATCATGACTTGATTCATCCCAGGTTCCTCCGGGCGTGCTGAAATTATAATCCTCCTTAAGGTTGTTGGTGCAATAATACCCCTGTTCTCTTAACAATGTGGGAAAAGTAACCATCCCGGAAGGTGGTTCAATACCCATTGTACGCATGTTATGGGTGCCCATTCGGGTAGGATACATACCTGTTATGATAGATGAGCGGCTGGGTGCACAAACTCCGGCCACCGTGTAAGCATTATCAAAAACAATTCCCTCTTCCGCCATCCGGGAAAGATTAGGTACGTAGGCGGTCGAATCACCATACATGGGCAGCTGACAACCAATGTCTTCCACGCTTATCCATAAAATATTGGGTTGAAAATCAAATTTTACCGTTTCAAGTGAATCTGGTTTTTCAGCTTTATCAGCACATGCGCCAGTTAATAATGCAAAAGGCGTTACTGCAAGTGTAACTTTAGATAAATTCATCTATAAAAATTGTCTTTTTTAAAAAATATAACCTTTTTAACTCCAGGTTCTGTCCCAGCTTTTCTTTTCATTCCACTCATCGGTGGGAGCAAAAAATTCTTCTCCCTTTTTGAGGTGCTCTTTGACCACTTCTTCATTGAGCTCAATCCCTAACCCGGCTCCTTCAGGAACGGCGGTGTATCCATCCTGTATAAGGGGCTTTTCAACACCGGTTATATAATCATCCCAGTAAGGCGTGTCCACATCATGATGTTCCAGCGCTACAAAATTTTGCGTGGCAGCAGCACAATGGATATTGGCAAAGTAGGATACAGGAGTACCAGCAAAATGCAGGGCCATGGCAATGCCTTTTTCCTCTGCATAGTCACCTATTTTTTTAGTTTCAAGTATCCCACCTGCAGATGCTAAATCCGGATGTACCATATCTACAGCATGGGCATCACATAATTCAATAAATGGTTCTTTTAGATATATATCTTCACCTGTAATGGTGGGTGTGTTGATGGCTTCAGTTATTTGTTTCCACTGGGTGGTATACTGCCATGGTATCATATCTTCGAGCCATGCCAACCGGTATTTATCTACTGCATGTCCTAAACGGATGGCTTCATTAACGCCAAAGTGGCCAAAATGATCCGCGGCAAGTGGTATTTCATATCCAACAATTTCCCTCACAGTGTGAATATACTCCACCAGTTTTTCCATACCCAGGTCAGTAATTTGCACACGGGTAAAAGGATGCTTTGTATTGCCATAGCTTGTTCCTTTGTCATCCCATTGTCTGTCTATATTCCAGGGCTCTGCGCCGATTAAGGCGCCTGGAATATGATCGATCATGTGAATGCCAAAGTCCATTTTCAGGAAAGTAAACCCTTGCTCTATGCGGCTTTTCATACGGTTTGCATAAACTTCCGGGTCATTTGAGGAAGGCGTGTCAGCATAAAGTCTGATGCGGTCCCGGTATTTACCACCCAAAAGCTGATAGACAGGCACATCATATGCTTTGCCGGCCAGGTCCCACAGACACATCTCAATACCAGAAACGCCACCGCCTTGCCGGCCCTGTCCGCCGAACTGCTTAATTTGTTTAAATAAACGTTCCACATTAGTGGGGTTTTCTCCCAGCAACCTGCTTTTAATCATAAGGGCGTAACGAGGATCAGCCAGGTCTCTGACTTCACCTAAGCCATAGATATCCTGATTGGTGTCCATACGCAGAATAGGGCCATCTTTGGTAAGAGCAACACGTAAATCTGTAATTTTTAAATCAGAAGGTGCAGAAAAACGGTTTACATTCTGTGTTAAATATTCCAGTTGACTGGCGATGGTATCCTGAAACAGAAAACCCATGGAAAGCCCACCCAGAGTAGCTTTTTTTAGAAAATCCCTTCTTTTGTTCATGGTTTTAGTTTTAGTGAAATATTTTAGCTTTTGGGGCATAACTATTTTTATTTGTACATTTATGCCAATGTTGCAAGGCTAAGTTAGAAAATTAATTGTAAAATAAAAGTAGGTAAACACATTCTCAGGTATGCAAAATAAGAAACAGGTTATTTTTGGAACTTTCCTTGGTTTGGCTGCATTGTGCTTAATGATTATCCTTTATGCCGCCTTTACAAAACACAATGCATGGATAGGTCCTGCGTTAACAATATTTTTCGTGCTTACCGCAATTGGGTTTCATGGATTTACACGAACCAAAAAATTTGCCTATACAGTCTGGATTTTTGCGGCAGTAACTATATCCATGAATTATCCGGAATATTTCTTAACCCTGGGTGACTTTAAGCTACAGATACTCATCGTGCCATTGCTCCAGATCATCATGTTTGGCATGGGGTCTCAATTAAGCATACAGAATTTCGCTGATGTAATCAAAATGCCCAAAGGGGTTATTGTTGGCGTAATCTGCCAGTTTTCTATTATGCCCGTCATCGGAATTTCCCTGGCTACAATTTTTGGTTTCCCTCCGGAAATTGCAGCAGGTGTTGTGTTAGTGGGGTCTTCACCCAGTGGCCTTGCTTCAAACGTAATGTCCTTTATAGCCCGGGCTAACCTGGCTTTATCCGTCACACTTACGGCTGTAGCAACCTTACTTGCTCCGGTAATGACTCCATTA
Organism: Bacteroidales bacterium; assembly: GCA_041641575.1. Classification (GTDB taxonomy): domain Bacteria; phylum Bacteroidota; class Bacteroidia; order Bacteroidales; family JBEPYD01; genus JBEPYD01. The sequence continues at coordinate 9,346 of JBEPYD010000030.1, read as the reverse complement.
CTCATGAAAATACTTGCCGGACAATATGTGCCCATCGATTTTTGGGGTATGATGCTGAGTATAATCAATATTGTAATTTTGCCGATTATCGCCGGATTACTTTTTAACGCCATTGGTTATGGGAAATACTCCACCCGGAACATTGTATGGCAAGTAGTTGTTTTTCTGCTTATTATTATGGGCAAAAATGCGATAACACTTTTCACAACGGATTTTATTTTTTCAGAGCAGGTATCACTCTTTTTAAAAGATGCTTTATGGTTTCTTTTACTTCCCGCCATAGCGGCTTACCTGTTCAAAACCCTTTCCAGAGGAAATAAAGGGTGGCTTGATAAAACCATGTCATTGGTTTCTATGGTTGGAATCGCCGTGATCATCACAATTATTACTGCCTCCGGAAGGGACAGCCTGTTACAAATAGGGCTTGCACTCATTCTGGCCAGCCTTATTCATAATGTTGCCGGGTATTCGCTTGGTTACTGGTTGTGCAAACTAGTTGGTATGGATGAGAAATCATGCCGGACAATTTCACTTGAAGTGGGAATGCAGAATGGTGGCCTTGCCAGCGGAATAGCCCTTGAAATGGGTAAAGTAGCCACAATAGGATTAGCTCCTGCTGTTTTCGGGCCATTAATGAATATCACAGGGTCATCGTTGGCTACGTGGTGGCGCGGTAAACCTGTGAAAGATGATGTGGAAAACCTAAATAACCCTAAACATAAATGACTTTGAACCTCAATAAATAAAAACTAATAATCCTAATACTTTAAATTATGCTACGAACATTAACAACATTTTTTACGCTGATAGTTTTTTTCCCATTATTTTCCCAGATGCCTGACAGAGAGGCAATAGAATTTTATACGCAGGAATGGGAAGGTGAAAGGGATGAATATGGCCGTCCAATAGTACCTGATGATTTATTGGACCGTCTGAAAGACATATCTATTGAAGAAGCATGGGGGGTAATGCGCGGTAAGGGATATCACAATCAGTTTGAAGGCGGATGGGAAATGATCCATCAGGATGAGCCATTTGTAGGAAGAGCTTTAACAGCTTTATACTACCCGCTGAGGCCAGAAGTACAAAAAAGGATGGAAGAAAAAGGCCATAACGCAGGGATGATTGGTTCTATGAATTCATGGCCCATCGATATGCTTAAAGAACGTGATGTATATGTGGCAGATGCCTTCGGTAAAGTGGTGGATGGTACTTTAATAGGAGATAATCTTGGAAATGCCATCTATTCCAAATCCAAAACCGGGGTTGTTTTTGATGCCGGTTCACGTGACCTTGAAGGATTAAGCGAGATAGAGGGATTCAATGCTTACGTTCGCGGATGGGATCCTTCCTATTTGCAGGAAACAATGCTAATGGGCATGAACACACCTATCAGGATAGGCAAAGCTGTGGTATTTCCAGGTGATGCCGTATTGGCCAAACGAGAAGGCGTAATATTTATCCCGCCTCACCTGGTGCAGGAAGTAGTGATAAAAGCTGAATTTATTATGCTTCGCGATGCATTTGGTCATCAGAGGTTAAAGGAAGGCACTTATACACCCGGACAGATTGATGGAAAATGGAGTGATGAGATAAAAGAAGATTTTATCCAATGGCTGGACGATAATCCCGACCTTATACCCATGAGCCGTGAAGAACTTGATGAATATATGAAAAACCGTACCTGGTAAGGTACAATAAAGAGGCGGCCTTTTCGGTTAGCCTCTTTATAAATATATTTTTATGTGCACCCACTTGCGCCAGGCGAAGGGGATGCCTGTGTAAAAGCAAACTAACCAAAAGCCCTGATCATTCTTGACTTGTGCTCAATAATCTGGTATTTCAATAAAAATTAAATTTTCTTAAGCAACAGGAAACGGTTTTCGTCATCCGGGGGGGATATATTAAAGGTATCCTCCGCTATCTGAATAGTTTCTTTTTCTGTCCAGCTTGCTGCAGGGATATCAACCCATTGAACGGAATAATCACCTGTATTTTCCAGTTGCAGAACAATTTCACGATTTTTCCCTTTTGGAAGGAATATGGCATATTCACGGCCGACGTTAGCACGCAGGTAAGCTTCATTATCCTCCCTTTCTAAAAGCAGTTCATTGCTGGGCCGGGCCTCAAAAAATGCCATGCTATCCGTTAACATGCGCGTACTCTTAATAACTGCCTGCGCTGTTTCAGATAAGCCAAGGCCACTGTTTGGCCTGTGAAATCTTACCGCTGACGATCCAAAGAATGCGGCCCTGATAAAACTCTCTAAGCCATTCTGGCTGCCGCCTCCGTGTCCACCTTCCTCGTTTCCGTAAACCTTTACATTGGTTACCGGACGAAAATTACCTGCATCTTTTAATCTTTGTATTTGCTCAAGTCCATTGTCCCAATGATTTTGCCCGCGCTGGTGATTGTTTTGTGAAATTTCAACAAAGCTGTAAAGCCCGGGGTGGTCAAAGCTTTCGCGATGGGATAAATGGTTTAAATCATGGGGATCCCACATCTCTGTCGTTTGTACCGGAACACCTTTCTCAGCGGCTTTCTTTTTTACATATTCTGACCAAAATTTACCCCATTCGGCTGTTACAGAGGTTTCATTATCCATACAATACAAAACATTCCCGTATTCAAGTGAAATATCCAGCAGTTTGTCAATGTATTTTTGCTGGTACTCCAAAACCGGCATATTGTTATCTTGCATGGGTATACTCCAAAAAAAAGCATTTTCGCACCAGGTAGGATGGGTGGGAATGAGGGTATCAATTTTTACCCTTTCAGCAGTGTAATTTATGTTGTTTTTTGGATTAAAAGGATTTTCTTTCCATTGATTTCGGTAAAAATCAAAAGTTGCCCAAAGCTCAATCTGTACAAAAATATCACGTTCATTTGTCAACTGCAGAAAATTCTCAAGCCTTTTCCAGTATTCCGGATTAAATTCCCGCAGATTATACTTCCCACTGCTGTCAATGTATAGGAAAGGCCAGACATTTCCTTCATCTCTTGACGACATGGTGTTACGTACATAATTTCCCCCGCTTTTCTGAAGGAGGTCAAGATGCTCCTCCAGGTAATCTATCTGAAAAAGATTATCCTCCACTGATCCTCCCAGCAAAAGAACATCTTTTCCTTTATAGTGCCAGTATCCCGGATGTTCCTTGCTCTCTGAAATGTATCCGGTGTTTTTCTCTTCCGTTTTTTTCTGCTCAAAAGCGCATGACATGAACCCAAAGCTGAAAATTATTAAAAAAAGCAGAATGATTAATTTTTTCATAATTAGTACCTGTTTTTAAACCTGTAAGATATGTATATTTGAATTCAAATATAATCATAATACTGTTTACTATGCTTTCTGTTAAACTAAAACAAGCAAGTCTGCTTCTGGCAGGTGGCCTTTTTGCATCTCATTGTGGAAATCCTTCAGCGGGAGAGTCATCAGAAAAAATGTCAACTCCTGAAGGAAAACCCAACATTGTTATTTTCTTCACGGATGACAATGCCTTTTGGTACTGGGGATTTGGCGGTGGCCCTGACCTGAGCCCCAACATCGATCAACTGGCTGCCGATGGAATGGAATTTACACAGTTTTATGCTTCATCAAGTGTTTGCACACCCAGTCGTTTCAACCTGCATACCGGAAGATATGCAGGAAGATGTCAACATTCCACCTTTGTTGAGGACTTTCCTGATGATGAGATGTATGCCATTACCTGGAACACATATATGGATCCTGAAAAAGAGGTAACCCTTGGCGAAATATTACAGGATGCCGGTTATTACACCGGATTTGTAGGCAAATGGCATCTTTCACCCACCTCTGTCCGTCAAAACTTTTCCTTTAATGCTGATGATGATCCTGCAGATCCCCTCGTTGACAAAGAATTAAAGCGTTTACAGGATACCCTCGTGAATACTGTGAAACGCTCTGGTTTTGATTATGCGGCATCCATCACAGGTTATAATAACGACTGGCATCCGGTAGAGGCGGTAAATGTGCACAACCTGGAATGGTATGCCCGTGGAGCAGTAGACTTTATTGAAAGCGCCTCTCAAAAAGATCAACCATTTTTTCTCATTGTAAACATCACTACACATCATGGTCCGTGCCATCAGGAAGGGCTGAAAGCTGATATCGGGCTCACGCAGGCTGGCTATATACCCGGACTGGAGGGCGTAATGCCTGAGCGCAGCAGTGTTTTTACGCGCATTGAAGAAAAAGGATACCCAGTAGATTTTAAAACCACGGGTACCGTTTGGACTGACGATCTGGTGGATGCCGTGTTGGACAAGCTTGAAAGCAGCGGCTTTGAGGAAAATACAGCAGTTACTTTTACCACCGACCATAACCGGTTTGATGGCAAAACAACCAATTACCAGGGAGGTGTGCATATTCCCATGATAATGCGTTACCCAGGCGTATTGCCTGCAGGTAAGCGTTTCAATGAACGCATGATAATGACAGACCTGATGCCAACCTTTCTGGAAATGTGTAATGTTTCTCTGCCTGTGGATCACCAGATTGACGGAAGAAGCATGTGGAAGGCCATCAATGGCGATGAGTATGATGTAGACAGAACGCTTTATTTTGAATTTGGTTATTCCCGTGGAATCCTGATTGAAAACTGGAAACTGATTACTTTTCGGTTGCCTGAAGAACAACTAAATATGATGAAATCCGGTGAGGTCGAGGCTGCTTTTTCAAATAAAGGATCTGTTGGGTACGAACCACCTTATGCCCGTTATCCCCATTACTTTGAACCCGACCAGTTATATTACCTTGAACATGATCCTGGTGAGCAAAAAAACCTGGCGGGAAAGGAAGAATACGAGGCAAAGCTGCAGGAAATGAAACAGGCGCTGGATGACATTCTATCAACGTTTGATCATCCTTACCCCGTCTATGATATTGATCCTTTTTACTACAGCATTGAATATGAAAAGTTTGTAAAGAGTGCAGTAAACAGCAGCAATATGGAAGAATTATACTGGTACAGGGAGGAATGTTATTGATTGAATACACAATCTGTGGAAAATTTTGCACAGGTTTTTAAATGTATTCTCAATTTAATTTTGTTCTCATCTTCTTTCTCAATCTATTAAATGTCCCACCTGTTTTGCTATAGAGCCTGATGTAGTAAAATTTTTACACTGCAATGGCATGGTTTTTTCATTTAAATGAATATAATTTAAACCAAAACAAAAGGAGACACAATGGACAAATTAGAAATTAAAGGTAATTGGAACCAGATTAAAGGTAATCTTAAACAACGTTATGGTCAGTTAACAGATAATGACCTTACCTATGCAGAAGGCAAAGAAGAGGAGCTCCTTGGCGTATTACAGACTAAAACAGGAAAATCCAGGGAGCATTTGGTAAATGAAATTAACAGCCTTGGATAGAATAACGTTCACCTAAATTATCAAAGTCCTTAGTTTACACGCTAAGGACTTTTTTTATGCCGAATAAATTGATAATTGCCTTGAGCTAACAAAAGCCCTGTTAAAATGTTATTCTGATATTGAAAATAGTAAGCATTCAGTAAAATTATGGAAGTGTTTAGAATAAAAGACGCAATTTCTAAGCTGGTTGATAAATTGGAGGGCTGGCTTGATAGTTTCATCACCATGCTGCCGAATTTTGTTGTGGCCGTTCTCATTTTATTCCTGTTCATTTTTATAGCCCGTCTGCTCCGCAATATTATTAAACGGCCCCTTTCCAGGATGATTGCCAATCCTACTATTACCAACATCATTTCATCAATGATTCACCTGGCAGTTATACTAACCGGGTTTTTTATTGCCCTTGATATCCTCGATCTGGATAAGGCGGTAACTTCTCTGTTGGCAGGCGTGGGTATTGCGGGCCTGGCATTTGGTTTCGCTTTTAAGGAGGCGGCATCTAATTTTATTTCAGGCATTTATATGGCCATTAAAAGCCCCATGAATGAAGGAGACCTCATTGCCTATGATGAAGATTATGGCATTATCAAAAGCATTGGGTTGCGCGCCACCAAATTAACCACACTGCAAGGACAGATAGTTGTTATTCCCAACCGGCTGCTAATGGAAAACCGGTTTACACATTTTTCTATCAACAAGGAAAGAAGGATAGACCTGGCGGTAGGGATTTCTTACGGCGATGATCTTGAGAAAGCGGAAAAAGTAACACTTGAAGCAATCAAAAAAATTGACTACCTGAAAGAAGATAAACCTGTGGATTTTTATTATACCGCCTTTGGGAGTAGCTCCATTGATTATGTAATTCGCTACTGGGTGCATTTTAATAAGGAAACAGATTATTTGCAGGCCTTAAGCGATGGCATTAAAAATATCAAAAAAGCTTATGACCAGCATGATATCACCATTACCTTCCCTATCCGTACACTCGATTTTGGTATTAAAGGTGGCAAAACCCTCACTGAAACGCTCCGGGAAGTTGATTTTGAGGGTGGTGAAAAAAATAATTCGCAAAACTGATCTTTAATTTCATTTCCGTACGATTAATAATTAAACCTTTTCTTACCTTTAATTATTAAAACTTAAACCTATTAAAATATGAAAACACTATTCAAATCTCTGTATACTCAGATGATGCTGGCAAGTTTATTAGTACTTTTCTCAGGGCTAGTAGTCGCTCAGGATTGTGAAACCTATTATCCTACCTCAGAAGGAGCACTTCTGGAACTCACGAATTACAACCGAAAAGATAAGATTTCCGGACGTACTGTGCAGAAAATTACAAATGTTTCTGAAACATCCAATGGTATAACCATGGACATGGAAATTGAGATGTATGACGATAAAGATGAGTTTATTGCCACATCTGAAGTCTCAATGCGATGCGAAGAGGGTGTTTTTTATCTCGACATGGAGCAATTTCTGTCACCGGAAACCATGGAAGCATACAAGGAAATGGATGTAACTGTTACCTCTGAGGATTTGCCCGTGCCTTCAGAACTAGCGGTTGGTAAAAAACTGGATGATGGTAGTGTAACTGTAAAAGTTGCAAATGAAGGAATGCAAATCATGACCATGACTACAACCATTAAAAACAGGGAAGTTATAGGTCGGGAAACAGTGACTACGCCGGCTGGTTCTTTTGAGTGCTATAAAATAGCATATGATATTGAAACAGCTACCATAGTGAAAATTAGTATGAAGGGGATAGACTGGTACGCAAAAGGTGTAGGTACAGTAAAAAGCGAAAGCTATAATAAAAAGGATAAGTTGTTAGGCTACAGCCTGCTTACAAAATTTGAAAAATAAAGGTTGAATGTATCAACCTTTGGCAATTTCTTCTACCCGGGGCAAAATTTCTTTCCATTGTTCATCGGAAAGTTTTGCCCCTATCCCTTCTATAACCCTGCCTGAAAGCAATGCGCCAATTTCTCCGCATTTATCTAATGTAAGATTTTTTGAGAGGCCATATAAAAATCCTGCAGCATATAAGTCGCCGGCACCTGTGGTATCAATAGCCTTGGCCGGAATAACACCTACTTCGTATACCTGCCCGCCCTGTTTAATTAAAGATCCCTTGCTGCCAAGTTTTACCACGGCAATGTCAGATGTTTCAGCAATCTCGTCAAGCGCCTGCCTGGGTTCCTTACCGGTGAAGGATTTTGCTTCTTCTTCATTGGCAAATACAATGTCAACATATTGCTCCACGATCTCCTTTAAAAATGCCAGATTAGCCTCTACTACATTAAAACTGGCCATATCCACCGAAGTTTTAAGGCCCATGCCGTGAGCCATTTCAAGTGCCCTGCGGATAAGTGCATTGTTTTGTACCAGGTAACCTTCTATGTGAAAACAATCATACCCTTTAAAAAGATCCTCATGAATATCGTCTTCGCTGAGCTCAATGGCTGCACCCAAAAAAGTGGCAAACGTGCGCTCCGAATCCGGAGTTACCAGCGCTAATGCCCTTCCGGTTTCAGCTTCGCCTGTGAGCAAGAGTGGATTGATCCCGGTTTTTTTCATGTCTTCCCTGAAAAAGGTGCCAAAATCGTCGCTACCCGTTTTTCCAACATAAGCAGTAGCTATGCCCAGATGTGCCAGTCCGTGTATGGTGTTTGCGGCGGATCCGCCGGAGGCAAGTGTTTGTTTCAGTTCTGTTGTGCCTGTAAGGAGTTTTCCTATAAATGCCTGGTCAACCAGTTGCATGGTGCCTTTGGGTAAATTAAACTGATCCAGCAGCTTTTCATCGTTTAACTGCGTCATTACATCTACAAGGGCATTGCCCATACCAAGTACTTTCATAATTCTGGTTTTTACAGGTTTATCCTAAAAAAAAAGCCGGATATAATCTCCGGCTCTTTGCTCCCCCTCCAGGACTTGAACCTGGGACCCTCTGATTAACAGTCAGATGCTCTAACCAACTGAGCTAAGGAGGAATATTTTCTTTGTTTACCAACCTTTTTACCACGTGGTATTTGGGTTAACGGGTGGCAAAAATAATGCGAAGCATTAAATTATCCAAACAATTGGGGATAAAAAATACATTTTATTTTAAAATTTTTGCATCACCCCGTTTTTACTATTCAACAACAAGCCTGTTCGGAATTGCAAAATCATTTATGCGTAAAATATAGGCTCCTTTTTGTGCCCCAGGGATGGATATTTCAAGTGTTACCGCTTCTTTTCCAAAATCTATGTTGAAGCTTTTCTGGTAAACCAGCTTACCTGAAATATCCAGTATTTCTATTTCATAATTGCGTGTTTCCGGATTTTCTATCGTTAAACTAAATGTGCCCTGACTTGGATTTGGAAATACTTTAATCTCATTTCCCTCTAAATAACTTATTACCGAAGAGGTAAAGGAGATTGTAAAACCTTCAGTGATAGTACAACCATTTTCATCTGTAATGTCCATGGTATAATTGCCAGGAGTAAGACCACTGAAAGCACCATTATCCTGCTGGTTTCCATCTAATGCATAAGTAAGCGTGCCGGTACCTCCTGTAGCTTCAATATTTACAGCGCCATCGTTGGCTGTTTCCGAAGAAGCATCAACAGTATTGTTCGAACTTACTGTTACGGGAGTTGGGGCAACCAGTTCAACGGCTGGCGAAAGTACAGAAGTGCAGGAGGTATTTCCTGCTTCCCTTACTTCAATATTGTAAGTGCCAGCGGCGAGATTTTCAAACAAGGGTGAAGTTACCCAGTTGTTTCCGTCAATAGAATATTCATAGCTTCCGGAGCCTCCGGTAGCTGTTACTTCAATCGAACCTGTGGCTTCATCTGCGCACAGGGGATCGGTTTGAGAAAGCAGGGTCAGCACAAGTGGTTCTGGTGCTGTAATTGAAAATGCTGTGGTATCTATTTGTTGCGTGTTTGCATCCGTAACTTC